>JBBRIN010000211.1:0-6734 GCA_038221115.1 Tepidisphaerales bacterium | reverse complement strand
CTCATGAACCTGATCCTGCCGGCCGACGGCGTCGGCAACCTGATGAAGCTGTGCGAGGATCGCCGCGGAATTTACCGAAAGACCGAGTACATCGGCGCGACACGCGTGATGCTTCAATACGAGCTCCCGCTGGCGGAAGTGATCTACGACTTCTACGACCGGCTGAAGTCCGCCACCAAGGGGTACGGCACGATGGACTTCGACTTCCTGGAGTTCCGCCGGGGCGAGCTGGTCAAGCTCGACATCCTCGTGAACGGCGACAAGGTGGACGCGCTCTCGGTCATCGTCCACCGCGAGCACGCCGAGGCGCGGGGGCGCAAACTTCTGGTCCTGTTGAAGGAAGAAATCGACAAGCACCTGTTCGAGATCCCGCTGCAGGCGGCGATCGGCGGGAAGATCGTGGCCAGGGAAACCATCAAATCCGTCGGCAAAAACGTCACCGCCAAGTGTTATGGGGGCGACGTCACGCGAAAGCGCAAGCTGCTTGAAAAGCAGAAGGAAGGTAAGAAGCGCATGAAGCGAGTGGGGTCGGTCGACATTCCGCAGGAAGCGTTTATGGCGATTCTTGAGAGCGGCGACTAGTCCACCCCATGCAAGACACGCTTCTCCTCCACGTCACCGGAGACGATCGCCCTGGCCTTACCGCCTCGCTGACGGGGATTCTGGCGCAGCACGATATTCAGATCCTCGACATCAACCAGACGGTCATCCACCGCACTTTGCTGATGGGCATGCTCGTTCGCATCCCGCCGAAGGTGGAGTCGACGAATGTGCTGAAGGACCTGCTTTTTACCGCGCATCACCTGGCGCTGCGGCTGCGGATGACGCCGGTGGAGGACGCGGAATACGATGCGTGGGTGGGGCGTGAGGGCAAGCCGCGTTACATTCTGACGCTGCTGTCGCGCGAGCTTCACTCGGCACAGGTTTCCGCGGTGGCCAACGTCATTGCGGCGCAGGGGCTGAACATCGACATCATCACGCGCCTCTCGGGCCGGCCACCGCGCACGATCTCGTCGGACAATGTGAAGACTCGCCGCGCTTGCGTGGAGTTTTCGGTGCGCGGCAAGCCGAAGGATGAGGATGCGCTCCGAGCTGAGCTGATGGAGCTGACCCGCGCGCACCCCGTCGATATCGCGTGGCAGCGCGACAGCGTCTACCGCCGCATGCGCCGGTTGGTGGCGTTCGACATGGACTCGACGCTGATCCAACACGAGGTGATCGATGAGCTGGCGCGCGAGGCGGGTGCGTTTGAACGCGTATCGGCGATCACCGAAGCCGCCATGCGCGGCGAGCTTGATTTCCGCCAGTCCCTCACGCAGCGGGTGGCGCTGCTAAAGGGCCTGGACGTTTCGGTCATGCAGCGGGTTGCGGATCGGCTCCAACTCACCGAGGGGGCCGAGCGGCTTGCCTCCGCTCTGAAGCAGTTCGGCTACAAGACTGCGATTCTCTCCGGTGGGTTTAACTTCTTCGGCCGTCATCTCCAGGAGCGACTCGGCATCGACTATGTTCGCACCAACGATCTGGAATCGGAGGGCGGCAAGCTGACCGGCCGCGTCAAAGGCGAAATCGTCGATGCGCAGCGTAAGGCTGACTTGCTGCGCGAGATCGCCGCGGGGGAGAATATCTCGCTGCAGCAGACGATCGCGGTTGGGGACGGCGCGAATGACCTGCCGATGCTGGCGGCGGCGGGCCTGGGCATCGCTTTTCACGCCAAGCCGCTCGTCGCACAATCGGCGCGGCACCAGATTTCCACCCTCGGGCTCGATGGCATTCTGTATCTCATCGGCGTCCGCGATCGCGATTTGCTCCAGGAGGCGGCTGAACCGTCGCATTAACGCAGTGCGTTCAACATCTCGCCAACGCGATGGCTACCAGTACAATGAAGCCCGCACCGTCCACCAAGGAGCCATCCATGCAACGAATCGTTCGCCATTGTCTGATCGCGCTGGTCGCGGTCTGCCTCACCCCGCTTGCGCACGCTGAAGGCAAGAAAAAGATTGTTCTCATTGCCGGCACGCCGAGCCATGAGTTCGGCGGCCACGAGCACAACGCGGGCGTGCTCCTGCTGGGCAAGTGCCTCATGGAATCCCCGCTGGGCGATCGGCTCGACATCGTCGTCCTTAACGCCAAGCCATCGCCGACCGGCAAGTTCGTCAGCGGCTGGCCGAAGGACACCGCCGTTCTCCAGGGCGCGGCGGCGATCGTCATCTACTGCGACGGCGGCAACAATCACATGATCCTTCCGCACCTCGCGGAGCTCGACGAGCTGGCGAAGAAGGGCGTGGGCATCGGCATGATCCACTACGCGGTCGAGCCCGGCGAGAAGGTCGATCCCGACGGCCACGCCGAGTTCCTCCGCTGGATCGGCGGGTATTTCGAGGCATTTTTTTCTGTGAACCCCCACTGGAAGGCCCACGTGACGGCCATTCCCGACCACCCCGTCGGCCGCGGCGTGAAGCCTTTCAGCACCAACGACGAGTGGTACTACCACATGCGGTTCAGACCCAATATGGAAGGCGTCACTCCGATCATCGCCGCCATCCCGCCGGACAGTTCGCGGGTCGATAAGAATGACGCCCACAACGGCAACCCCACGGTTCACGCCGGCATCGGCAAGAGCCTGGTCGAATACATGGTGTGGGTGTCCGAGAACAAGGAGACTGGCAATCGCGGCTTCGGATGCACCGGCGCCCACGTACACTGGAACTGGGGGCAGGACGACTTCCGCAAAACGATTCTCAATTCCATCGTTTGGATCGCCAAGTTGGACGTCCCCGCCAACGGCGTAGAGAGCAGGCGACCCACCGTTCAGGAATTGCTTGCGAATATGGACCCCGGCAAGAAGCGCAAGCCCGAACAGACGGACGAGTGGATTGCGAAGTTTGTGGAAGATCTCAACGCCCCGCGGCCCGCTTCCCCGGCGGCGTCGAAATAATCCCCGTCCGATACATCAGCCAACGGCCCGGCGGCGTCAGCAACCGCCGGGCCTTCCCATTTCCACCTAGCTTTGGCACTGTCCCGCGTTAAGCCTCTGGCGCGTCTCGCCGATGACAAACCATGGTGACCCGGCTCAACCCGGGTGACCTGTCATTGGTTTGCACGCGAGGGAAGAAATGCGGGCGTTCGGCCATTCACGCCATTTTTGGTTGCCGGGCCATCGGCGACGCGCAAGCGCGCTCGTCGAACTCGCGATCGCCATGCCGGTCATCATGATGCTGGTCTTTGGTGTCATGGAGTACGGATATTTTCTCTACGTCAAGAACACGCTCCAGGGCGCCGCGCGCGACGGTGCGCGGCAAGCGGTGATTGCCACCGCCACCAACGCGACGGTTCAGACGGCGGTGGATACGGCGATGCTGGCCGCGGGACTGCAAGCCTCCGGGTATAGCGTGACGACGAGCCCCGCCAACGTTTCCGGACTGCCCAGCGGCCAGGCAATCACGGTGACCGTCACCTGCAACTGGGGCACCATGGGCGTCCACCCGCTGCCGCAATCGCTTGGAGGCATTGGCAACAGCAAGCTCGTTCAGGGCGTCGCGTTGATGAATCGCGAATAGGGGAATTGCGCGTGAACCGAAGGCATGTTTTGTTCCCGAACCACCAGCACCGGCGATCAGGCACCGCGCTGGTCTTTCTGATTGTGATGATGTCCGCGATCGTGGGCGTGGTCTCGCTGGGCGTCGATCTGGCGCGGGTTCAACTGGTGAAAAGCCAGTTGCTCACCGCGGCCGATGCCGCCGCGCGCAACGGCGCCAGCGGATTACCGCAGGGATCGGCCACCGCGACGTCGCTCGCACTGGCGACGGCCGCCGGCAATTCGGCCGATGGCTCGCCGGTCGCATTGAACGCCGCCACCGACGTGATCGTCGGAACGTGGACCGGTGGCATCTTCAGCGCCGGCGGTGCCAGCCCCAACGCGGTGAAGGTGATTGCGCGGCGAACCGCCGCGACCAGCAGCGCGGTTCCGCTCGTGTTTGGACAAGTGATCGGCATGCCGGCCTGCGACGTGACGGTCAGCTCGATCGCCATGCTCGCCGGCTCATATCCGCAGCGCGTCGAGGGCATCGGAAATGTATGGCTTTCCGGCATGCCCGCCGGCAATTACGGCTCCAACGGCTCGGTTCCCGCGAACTCGCCCACCCAAGCGACGGGAATGGCCATTGCTCCCGGCACGTGGATCTCGTTCACCGCCACGGGATCCACCGCAGACGATCCGGTGAACATCAACCAGCAATGGACTCCCGATGGAGACCCTGGCGGCAACCGCACCAACGACACGGGTATTCTGAACGGCATGTCGAACCTCAACACGCACCAAGGCGCGCTGGTTGGAGTTTTCCTGGATGACAATCTTCCCACAGTCGGCGCGGCGCCGCCCGACCTGGACATGAGCACCCCCGCCAGCCGGGACTACACGACGCTGCAGCCGCAACTGAAGCAGCCGTTTTTCATTGGGGACGGGCTCACCAGCACCGGCGTCGTGCAAACGGTGAAGGTGCCGGCCGGCGCGACCCGGCTTTTCCTCGGCACCCACGACAACGTCAACTGGAACAACAACTCCGGCTACTTCATGTCCACCACCGGAGCGGCGGCGAAGATCACCACCGTCAAGTGAGCGGCACTTCGTGATAATCCAGCGCCCACTCCTGCATATAGCGGACGCGCTTGGGCACGATGCGATAGACGATCAACGCCGGGTTATCGAGGCTGCCGAGGTACTGCCGCATCAGTGCATTGGAATCCCAGATTTCCTGGAGCAGGGGGCGGTCGGTCACGATCTCGGCGCTGCCGGTGATGCGCACCTGGTCGTGATGGTCATCCACATAGCACAGCTCGACCCGCGGGTTGGCGGCGATCTCGGCGGTCTTGTGGTACGAGCGCAGATTAGCCACATAGACGATGAAGCCATCGGTCCTCACCGGCGACACGGGCCGCGCGCGCGGCTGATCGCCGTCGATGGTGGCCAGCTGCGGAAAACGCGCGCTCTCCATCACATGGCGGGCAAGGATGGGCAGCTCTTTTGCATCGATCTTGGGGAGGGTGGGCTTGGGCATCGGCGGCTCCGGCGCGGGAAGTGACCGGCGACATATTACCGCGTCGCGGCGTTAAGGGCGATGCCGGTTGCGCCGATGAATCAGGTAAGTCGGCCCGAATCGTGGGTGCACGAGTTTCGGGGCGAGGAGCGGAAGAGCACGCGGCCGGTTTCCCTAAAAGGAGGCCGGCCGCGATTCATTTATGGGCTTCTGATCGCCACTTCCTCCGATGGCTCGTAGCGCGGCGCGGCGGCGAGATCAAAGTCGATGGCAATGCGGCGCCGCGCAAACGCCTCCCGCACGGCTGCGAGCGCCAGCTCCTCGGTGTTGCGCTGGCTGCTTAAGTGTCCGAGCCGCACGGCGCGGGGTGGGCGGGCGCTCCGTTCGACGGCGCCTGCGAGCAGGCGGGCGGTCTTCGGGTTGCTCATGTGAAAGTGGCTCGCGTAGTTCGGCCGCAGCCGCAGCAGGTCCGGGTCGTGGTTTGCTTCGATGAAGATAAAGTCGGCGTCCACAAATCGGTCGGCGACCTCCGAGGGGTCGTGAAAGTCGGTGCAGACCACCACCTTCCGCGTTTCACCAGCCGATTGGTAGCGGATGACAAACCCGAAGGTCGGACAACTGGGCGCGTGGGGCACCTGCATCGGCTCGATGACGAAGTCGCCGATCTCGAACGCCTTGCCGCCGAACTGTTTGAGCTGCGGCTGACAGGGCCAATCGTCCAGCGAGAAATTGCGCCGCACATGATCGATGACGTGCCGGTGCGCGTGAATCGGTATTCCATGTTTTGCGAGCGAGCGGAGCCCGGCATAGGCGATGTGATCGCCGTGCGCGTGGGTGACGATGAGCGCGTCGGCGCTGGCGGTTGCGCCGAATAGTTCGCCGCCACGGAAGAGGTTTGTCTCCGGGCGCTTAAGCCGGCGCGCGAGCAGGTATTCGCAATCGCGTTGGGTCTTGATGCCGCAATCGATCAGGAGCGTCGTGCCGGGTGAGCGCAGCACCAGGCAATTGCCGCTGCTGCTGGACTGGATGGATTGGAACGTGAGCGACAAACGCCGGACCCTCCGTGGCCGCCCGATCGTGTTAGGGCGAAGGAAGGATAGCGAGAATTCAACGTCATCGCCACCAGGGGCGTCATTTCAATTGAAGCTAAAAGAACGAATCGGCCCCGTGAGGGGCCGATTCGGTTGGGGATGGCTAACGAACCTGTGGGTGGAGGTCCGATCGCCAGCGGGCACTCACACTCCCATTTGCCGCGCCCCGTCACTCAGGTGTTGCCGTCGAGAATACCGTTGGTGCTGCTCCTCTTGCTGGTATTGCGTCGTAAACACCTGCGGGAGCGGTAGAATGCGCGGGATGACGTTGGACGATCATGCGCGGCCCAGGGATTCCGCCAGACGCAAATTTGCATTCCGCCTTTGCCGGGGCGCGAGGCAAGAGGTAAATTCCAGATAAGCTAGTATGCGCTATCTTATCGGAGACGATCATGTCTTTCGCTTCCCCACCCATATCCGTCGCTGTACCGACAGATGCGAGTACCGATACCGGACGCCGTATCCCGCTCTGGATCAAGGTGGCGTTCACGGCTTTCATCGCGGTGATGGTGCCGTTCTACTGGCGGGCGTACACCCCCTGGAACTTCCTGTACTTTTGCGATGTCGCGATGCTGTTGACCCTCATCGCGCTCTGGACCGAAAGCCGACT
>JBBRIN010000210.1:0-6755 GCA_038221115.1 Tepidisphaerales bacterium | reverse complement strand
ACTATCTTCTCCAGCGGCACGGGAGGATGATTGACGAATTGATAGGAGCCGATGAGCCCCTCTTCCTCGGCAGTAAAGGCGATGAAGATGACCGATCGCTGCAGCGGGCGCCCTTGTTCGCGGCGCTCCGACAATTCTCGTGCCAGCTCTATGATCGTGGCCGTGCCCGATGCGTTGTCGTCCGCGCCGTTGTGAATTTCCCTGGAGCGCGGCGAAAGGCTGCCGAACCCGCCGCGGCCGAGGTGATCATAGTGGGCGCCGACGACGACATATTCGTCTGCATGCGGCCCCGCGCCGGGGAGGCAGGCCACGACGTTCTGCAAATGGCGAACGCTTCGCTTCATCGCCACTTTCCCGGCGATCTTAAGGTCGCCCAGCCCCACCGACGCGGGCGAAAGTTTTCGATCGATCGACTCTTCAAGAGCGGTTGATTGTTGACCAGATGCCTGTTCCAACAGCGGATCAATCGCCGCGCGCTTCAGGTGAAGCACTGGGATGGAAGCGTTCGATCCCTGAAACGATTTGGCGAACGGCAAAAGCGAATCCGGCCCCTTGAATGCTGGAGGATTAACCAAAACCAACGCAACGGCACCGTGATTAACGGCGTTGGTGGCCTTCGTGTCGAGGTGCGCCAGCTCGGACCAGTCACCGTGCGCGAACTGACTCTTACCCTCCTTATCCGCCGGTTCAAATCGCCACGCCACGGCGACCTTCCCGTTCACATCGATGTTCGCGTAATCGTCGTAGTGATGTTCGGCGCTGGTAATGCCATATCCAACAAAAACGGCGGGCGCGTCGAAGCTCTTTTCCGCTGAAAAGCTGAGCGCGTTGTACGATTGGCCCAACGGAAGGTTTTTGCCGGCGATGGTCAGTTTGGTTTCCGGAGCAAGGCCGTCGGCGGTGGACCAGTCGAAACGCTCGTAGAAGTCGGCCATGCCCGGGAGGGGTTTAAGGCCGGAGCCCTGAAAGCTTCCGGCGATGTAGGCCGCCGCGAGATCGAGCCCCGTGGTGCCGAGCCCTCGGCCTTCCAAAGCATCGGACGCGAGATATGACACCGATTGCTTCATCGCCAGCGCCACATCGCCTTTGGGCTCGGCAACCGGCGCGGTGGTAGGAACATTCGTATCGCGCAGCGTGAGGATGTCGCCGTGAATCGGAGAAGGAACGCGCCCCTGCTCCGTCCGCGAATTGCAGGCCGACAGGGCGACCAGTAAGCTCCAGGCGAGCGTCGCGCGGGTGAGGCGGAATAGGGATCGAAGTATCGCGGGTGCGGCCAGCAGGTTCATTACTAGGCATTGTATGTCCGGATCGGAACATCCTCAAACCACGGCGGGGAGCGATCCTGTTTGGCACGTCGCATTGGCCTTGCACCTCGAAGGCGCCACGATCGGCTTTCCGTTATTCGAGATTCCCAGCGAACCAGGACAGGTTGATCTACCTGCCGCCAGCGCGGTGATCGCTGGTCTGGGTTTTGACGCCGGCCGCCTTGAGTTGATTAGTTTTGGCGAAGCAGATGGAGCCCGCCTTTGTGCGCTGGCGGATGCCCTGGGCATCCGGCGCGTGGTGATCGCGCGTTATGCCGAAGTAGCCGACGCGTCGGAGGAAGTGGGATACCTCGGCGACGGACTCGATGACCACCGCCTTGTCGCTGAGTATGGGCGACTCTCGGGACGGACGGCCGATCGCATCCCCTTCGAAGAAACCGCCTTGACCGAGGCTTACGCCGACGCGAGATTTCACGGGCATTCCGAACAGTTGACTGTGCGAGTGTTGCGCCCAGGTATCGATCACGTTCGCGAACAGTTTTTAACTGCAAGCTCAAAGCGCCCGGGAGCGGTATCCGGGGACACCGAGATAGAGCTTGTTAACCTCCATTTCCGGCGTTACAGGCGCGCAGTTGCGGTGGAAGCAGACAGGGCGCATTTGAACTGCGTTGACGGCTGGACCGCATCGACCCGCGCCGATGGGACGACTATGCTCGCCAAAGTTTAACGTTGCTTCGGCAACAGCCGCGCGGCATTATGCGGTAATCCATGGCGGTCTCCGGAGGTGATATCTCCTGGCAGACGCTCCGCCGAATCGTGCACGACTGGGTCGGCACGGCGGCGGAGCTGGCGGAAGTCAAATCGCTTCACGGGGGCTCCATCAGCTATACCGCGGCCCTCTTTACCACGGCCGGCGACCGCGCGGTGCTGAAGATCTCGCCGCACCGCGTCGACCACGCCTACGCTCAGGAGGCATATCAGCTCAACGTGCTCCGGGGCATCGGTCTTCCAACGCCGCAGGTGTATTCGTGCAAATTGGGTTCGCTCGACGATCCGGTGAGCTACCTGCTGATCGAGTTCATCGACGGGGTGGATCTGACCGAGGCGAAGCAGCTCTGTTCGCCGGACGATTACGACCGCGTGCAGATGCACCTGGCGGAGTTGCTGCTGCACCTGCACAGTCAGACGCACTCGCATTACACGCGCGTGACCGACGGCAACCGGCATGAGTTCGACACGTGGGCGGCGTTTTATCGCGCCTGCTACGGCGACATCTGGAGCGAGGCGGAAAAGACGTCGCTCCTGCCGGTGAAGGTGCGAAAACAAATCGCCAGGCTTCACGAAAGGCTCGAGCGCTTCATTCAACACGATGACTGCCCGCGCCTGCTGCACTCGGATCTATGGGCGTCAAAGGTGCTGTCCAAACAGGATGCGTTCGGCAAGTGGGGGGTAAGCGCCGTGCTCGATCCGATGTGCAAGTACGGGCATTTCGAGGCGGAAATTGCGTACCTGGAGCTTTTCAGCACCGCTGCTCCGGCATTCCTGCGCACGTACCAGTCGGTGCGGCGGCTCCCCAGTGAATATCACTCGCTGCGGAAGCACGTCTATCAGTTGTATGAGCTGTTAAACCACCTGCAATTGTTCGGCGCGAAGTATCTGAAGCCGGTGCTCGCGTGTGCCGAGCGATTAGGGCAGTTTGCATGACAGCGCTAACGCTGCGCGAGCATGGTCGGTGACGATTGCGGCGCTCGGGCATCGTGGATGGTCTTGGTGCATCCGGCGGCGCAGAGAATGAGGGCGAGACAAACGAGTTTTCGCATGGAGACTCCTTCGCGGCGTACTTTAGCCGTGCGTCATGCGGATGCAACGGAGGATCGAAGGCCCAGTCGTTGCTCCAGCGCGTCGCAAAATTGCGCGCAGATAACTCGCTGGCTCAGATTGCGTTGCAGAACCGTTTGGCCTGTGCTGCCCATCAGATCCAACTCGTCGCGCGGGGTCGCGAGGATCTGGCGAATCAACGTCACCGCGCCTGTGACATCCCCGTGCGCCACATGCCACCCAAAGTGGTGCTCATCGAGGAGGTCGGACACGTGGGATGGCCTCGGTCCCAGGTAGAGGATCGGTCGAGAGGCCGCCATGGCGCCGTAGATCTTGCAGGGGTGGATAATGCCGGCCATGTCCGAGCCAAGCGAAACGACGTGAACGTCGGCTGCGGTGAGCGAATAGCGCAGCTCGGAAAGGGGCTGGTAGGGTAGTGACAGCGCGCCAGTCAGGTGGTGATCGCGGATCGCCGTTTCGACCTGCCGCTTTCCTGA
The DNA here is from genome assembly GCA_038221115.1 of Tepidisphaerales bacterium. GTDB lineage: Bacteria > Planctomycetota > Phycisphaerae > Tepidisphaerales > Tepidisphaeraceae > JANXVV01. The sequence continues at coordinate 3,175 of JBBRIN010000210.1, read as the reverse complement.
GCCGCCGCCGACGAACACAAAGCGAAGGTCGGGGTGATCCTTCAACTGAGCGGCCGCTTCGAGCAGGGTATCGAGAGGGTTGGAAGGACTGTGGTTGCCGCTATACATGATGACAAAGGTATCGTTCAGGCCGTGGCGGGCGCGGAAAGGGTTGGTGTCGCGGTCGATCGGCTCGATGTGTTGCTCGTGCGACCAGGGGGGCATGATGGCAAGTTTGCCATCCAGATCAGTGCGGGGACGGAGCCGATCGGCCATGAAGCGGTCGAGCGCGACCACTAGAGATGCTTGCCGAAGGATGAAACGATTGACCGCCTCCAACATGTGCGCGGGCAGGCTCGCGGCCTTGATCTTCCCCATGGCGATCAACTGGTCGGGGTTCAGGTCCATCGCCCAATAGGCGACAGGGATCCGGCGCAGCGCGGCGGCGATCGAGGTGACGAGGCCAATCATGGGTGGCGACGTGCTGAAGAGGATGCCATCGACCCGTGGCGTCAGCAGTACCACAATGAACGCCTGGATCATGAACGTGACCGTTCCGATCAGGCGGGTGAGAATGCGCATCTTTCCGAATGACGAGAGGGGAAGCCGGCGGACGCGCACGCCCTCGATGGTCTCGCGCGGGAGGTATTTGAGCGAGGGGTCTTCATACCCCCGGTTGGCGGCATACACGAGCACGCGGTGGCCACGCCGGACCATTTCGATGGCGACGTCCCCCAGATGTTGGCCCACGGCGGCGGGGTCAGGGAGAAAAACCTGGCTGATGATCAGCAGGGTCGGCATGGAGGCGTCATTCACAGCCGCGCCGTCGCTCGGTGTTTCTCAAACCATTCGACCGTCTGTCGCAGGCCGTCTTCAAGCGTGGTCTTGGCGCGGAAGCCAATCTGCTCCGCCGCGCGACTGACGTCCAGGCAACGTCGCGGCTGACCGTCGGGCTTCGTGGCGTCCCACACGATCTTTCCGTTGAATCCCGCCGCCTTGGCCACCATTTCCGTCAGGTGCCGGATCGTCACCTCGCGCCCGTTGCCGAGGTTCATTGGCTCAGGCGAGTCGTACTTTTCCAGCGACAGGATCAGCCCCTCGGCGCAGTCATCGACATATAGGAACTCGCGAGAGGCGCTCCCGGTGCCCCAGGCGACGATCTCCTTGTCGCCACGATCCCGCGCCTCGATGCACTTGCGCACCAGCGCCGGAATGACGTGGCTCGTGTGCAGGTCGAAATTATCACCCGGCCCGTACAGATTCACCGGCAGAAGATAGATCGCGTTAAGACCGTACTGCTGGCGGTAAGCCTGGCACATGACCAGCAGCGATTTCTTGGCGATTCCGTAGGGGGCGTTGGTGACTTCGGGAAAGCCGTTCCAGAGGTCCTGTTCCTTGAAGGGGACCGGCGTCAGGTTTGGATAGGCACAGATGGTCCCCACCTGCAGGAACTTTTTGATGCCGTTCTTGCGCGCCCCTTCGATGAGGTGCAGGCCCATTGCCATGTTGGCAAAAAAGTATCGGCCAGGGTTCTCGCGATTGGCGCCGATCCCGCCCACCTCGGCAGCCAGATGCAGCACCACGTTCGGCTTTACGTCGCGATACACGCGCTCCACGTCGGTCTCATAGGTCAGATCGTAATCCTTGCGGCGGATGGTCACCACGTCGGTAAAGCCGCGCTCCTTTAGCTTGCGCAGCACCGCCGTCCCCACGAAGCCGCCGCCTCCCGTGACCAGTAGCCGATCTGAATGCGCTACGCTCATGACATCGCCCGTTACTTCTTCTTCGAGTGATCCGCCAGCACGCGCTCGCGCTTGGCGAGTTCCAGGTCTGACTCGGTCATCATTCGCGCAAGCTCTTTGAAAGTCACCTTGGGCTTCCAGCCGAGCAGGCGCATCGCCTTCGCCGGGTCTCCAAGCAGCAGGTCGACCTCAGCAGGGCGGAAGTAGCGCGGATCAATCTCTACGTAGTTCTGCCAATCCATCTTGAGCTGCCCGAACACCTCATCCAGGAACTCCCGGACGCTGTGCGTTTCACCGGTGGCGACGACGAAGTCTTCCGCCTGCGGCTGTTGAAGCATCAGCCACATCGCCTCCACGAAATCCCCGGCGAATCCCCAGTCGCGCTTCGCATCAAGATTACCCAGGTACAGCTTATCCTGGAGGCCTTCCTTGATCCGAGTTGCCGCGCGGGTGATCTTCCGGGTGACGAAGGTTTCGCCGCGGCGCGGGCTCTCGTGATTGAAGAGGATGCCGTTGCAGGCGAAGAGGTTGTAGCTCTCGCGATAGTTGACGGTCTGCCAGTAGCTGTACACCTTGGCGCACGCGTACGGGCTGCGCGGGTAGAACGGAGTGTTCTCTGTCTGCGGCGTCTCAATCACCTTGCCGTACATCTCGCTGCTGGACGCCTGATAGAACTTGACGGGCCGGCCGGTGTCGCGGATCGCTTCGAGCAGGTTCATCGTGCCCAGCGCATCGGTCTGGACGGTGTACACCGGCTGGTCGAAGCTGACGCGCACGTGCGATTGTGCCCCTAGGTTGTACACCTCATCCGGCTGGACACGCGTGAGCACCTCGCGCAGGCCCGTCCCATCGACCAGGTCGCCGTAGTGAAGGAAGAGCTTGGCCTCGGGATCGTGGGGGTCGTGATAAAGGTGTTCGATGCGCTCGGTGTTGAAGGAGGAACTTCGCCGGACGATCCCGTGTACCTCATAGCGCTTCTTCAGGAGGAGCTCGGCAAGGTAAGACCCGTCCTGCCCGGTGATGCCGGTGATGAGGGCCTTTTTCTTTTCACCGCTGTTGGTGGTGCTGGACATGACGCTCCGTGATTCGCTGCCAACGTCCTCAACATACGCCGCACGAGGACGTTATCGGCCCGGGTAACTTGTAACTTAATTGGCCCGCAAAGGGTTAGCAACCGCACTGCGTCGTGCGGCATGCGCGGGCACAGGGTGTAAACCGTTCTGGATTCCCGCATCGCCTCAGAGCGTATCGATGGTCGTGGTGGAGCCGTTCACATGGCTGCGATCGAGCTGACCCCTTTGATTTCTCGTCCGGGAAAAACGCCTGCCGTCCGGCGGGAGGCGCGATTCGCCCCTCAAGGGGGATCAAACGTCACAGCGCCGCATGCATGCTGCGCCGCGCCGCATGCATGCCGCGCTCCGCCGCATGCATGCCGCGCTCCGCCGCATGCATGC
>JBBRIN010000209.1:0-6755 GCA_038221115.1 Tepidisphaerales bacterium | reverse complement strand
AACTACCTGGGCCAGGGCGTGGCGACCGCCGCGGCGCTGGACCAATATGACCTGGTTTTTTCTCACATCGAAGCCCCGGATGAGGCCTCGCACCAGGCGGACTGGAAGACCAAGGTGGAGTCGATCGAGCACATTGACAAGTACGTCGTCGGACCGGTTCTGGAGAAGCTTCGGACGTATCCGGAGTGGCGAATTATGGTGCTGCCGGACCACCCGACAAACATCGCGACCCGCAAGCATGGGTATGCGCCGACGCCGTTCTGCATCGCGGGAACTCGGGTGCGAAGCCTGGTGCAGAAGCCTTATAACGAGCGGAACGCGGCGGGGAGCGATCTTCAGATCGAGCGGGGGCATGAGTTGATGGAGTATTTTCTGCGCGGCAGCCGGTGACGAGCAGGCGACGATCGAGGATTATCGGGTGGGAACATCCTGTGGCGAGTGGGTAGCGGGCGAGGGCGCGCCCAGGCGTTGCAGGGTGGTTTCGGTGCCGAAGAGGGCCGGTACGAGCACGATCGGAAGGATCTCACCGTAGATCCGGGACTCCGAGAGGATGCCGACGACGGTCATGCCCGCCATCAAGGGAATCACCATCCACCAGAGGCGCTTGGCGAACGGAGGCTGGCGAGACCAGCCGAAGGGAACCAGCATCCATGCCCCGCCGAACGTGAGGATGCGCCAAAGATGAAAGCGCGTCGGGCGCGTGACGAAGGCGGTGAAGAAGGCGACGTTCTGGTCAAAAGTGTTTTCGAACACTCCCGGGCCGGTGCCGGGGGGGAGTGCGTGTTTGAGGAACCATTTAATCGAGAGCCAGAGGATCGCCTGTGCGGCAACATGCGCGGCGAGCCGACGCGCCGGCATGTTTCTCCACTGCGTGGCGAGCATCGCGATCGTAAGGAAGCAGGTGGTTTCCTTGTTAAAAGTCCCGAGGAGGAAAACGGCGTAATAGGCGATCCAGCGCCGAGTCGCTAGATACACCAGACCCACGGTGAAAAAGAAGATGGCGGGGGTGTCGTAGGGAAAGTAATGGATGTTGAGCCGACAGTAGTTCCACACCATCGGATAGAGGATCGCCAGGGCATACCATTGGGTTTGGCGAGGTTGGAAGAAGAGGGAAAGGTAACGAGCAAAGGCCATGAGCGTGCCGACGGTGGCGGCATAGGTGACGGCGCCGTAGTAGACGTTGAGCTTGAGCGGGTGGATGGCGTTGAGTGCCCGGACCAGCGCCGGGACGAGAACGCGAAATTGAAACGGGGTGGAGGCGCGGAACTGGGTAAACTGTTCGAGTGTGGCGTAAGGAAACTCCGCGGTCCGGTGCCAGTAAACCAGATCGTACACGAGCGCCGCAACGAGGTAGACGGGAATCATGATCGCCGCGGGGGTGGGCGCGCAGCCGGCATGGGAGGGGAGCTTGTCAGGCGTCCTGGTCAACTTGATGAAGTTGGCCATGTTTCCGAGAGGCGAAGAGTTCGAGGTCATTCAAGGGCGCGGCGAGGAGCTTAGCGGCGGTAGACCTCGGTGTCGACGTGGCCTGGCGTTGTTTCCGCCGGCGTCGTTCTTATAATCCCGCGCTCCCGCGCAGAGGCCGCGGCGGCACAGTGCGTGGGGTGACAGGGCCGTAGCGCATCATGGGCTTAATCGTTCAAAAATTTGGCGGCACGAGCGTCGCCGATGCCGAGCGCATTCACAAGGCAGCGCGCAGGGCCATTGCGACCAAGCAGCGGGGGAATCAGGTTGTCGTCGTGGTCAGCGCGATGGGCGATACGACCGATGACCTCATCGAGCTGGCCAGGAAGGTGTGCGAGTATGGCGGCGGCTGTTCCGTGCCGCCGAAGCGGGAGATGGATCAACTGCTCGCGACGGGGGAGCAGGTGACCATAGCGCTGATGGCGATGGCCATGCACGCCCAGGGGCAGGAGGCGATCTCGCTGACGGGCGGCCAGATCGGGCTCGTAACCGACAACGCCTTTTCCAAGGCCCGGATCCAGTCGATCAACAAGCAGCGCATCTTCGACCAGTTGAACGCCGGGAAGATCGTGATCATCGCGGGATTTCAGGGAATCACGCCGGAAGGGGATTTGACGACGCTTGGGCGCGGGGGCAGCAATGCAACGCTGGTGGCCGTGGGCGCGGTGTTGCAGGCGGACGTCTGCGAGAACTACACCGATGTCGACGGCATCTATACCGCCGACCCGCGCATCGTGAAGGACGCGCGGAAGATCGACCGCATCAGCTACGATGAGATGCTCGAGCTTTCCGGGCTCGGAGCATCTGTGTTGCAGACTCGCGCGGTAGAATTCGCCAAGAAGTACAACGTGCCGCTGCACGTGCGGAATAGTCAGAATGAGAACGAGGGGACCTGGATCGTCGCGGAGACGCCGAACATGGAACACATCGTGGTATCAGGGGCGGCGCTGAAGAAGGACCTTGCGCGGGTGACGATCAAGAGCGTGCCGGACAGGCCGGGCATCGCCGCGCAGATCTTCGGCACCATCGCCGAAGCGAACATCGTGGTGGACGACATCATCCAGAATGTGTTCGATGACCACACGGCGAACATCAGCTTCACCGTCGAACACGGCGATCTGCACGATATCAAGCCCGTCGTCGAGCACCTCTGCAAGGACCTTGGCGGCGGCACTCAGGCGATCTATCACGGCGACCTGGCCAAGGTAAGCGTGGTCGGCGTCGGCATGCGGACCCACACGGGCGTCGCGCAGCGCATGTTCCGCGCGCTGGCGGATGCGAAGATCAACATCCAGAACATCACGACCAGCGAGATCAAAATCAGCTGCATCATCGACAAAGACGATGGGCCGCGGGCGCTGCAGATCGTTCACGATGCGTTCGAGCTGGCGAAGGCGCAATAGCCGGAAATCATGCCTGCACGCGTGGAATACACGGCGGCGATCAGGCGGCGGCGTTTGCTGCGGTGGACCCTGCTCCTCCTGGCTACCGCGCTCGGCGCCACCATTCTCGCCGACCATCTTGGCGCGTTTGGCTACCGCGGAGACGATTTGGACCGATTCGACCGACGACGTGCGATCATCCGCGCGGTCAATGATGACGCCACCGTGCAGGTTTCAACCGATCGCGGCGATGCCAATGTGGTGCTGCTCGGGGCGGACCCGGGTGCGGGGGCCGCGCAATTCCTGCGGTCCTTCGTGGGACGATCCATTCTGATCCGTCTCGAGCCGCTGCAAAGCCGCGATGCAGCGGGGAGGCTCAGGGCTTATCTCTACCTCGATGATTCGAACGTCTTGAATGTGGATTTGGTGCGCGAAGGGTGGGCTCGTGCGGAGCGCCGGGTCAGGCATTCACTGGCGGCGCTCATGGACGGCGCTGAGCTTGAGGCGAAGAAAAAGCGGCGCGGTCTGTGGAAGCCAACGACAACCTCCGCTACCTCCCGCTCAAGCTAGCCCGAGTGTGGCGCGAGATGTGGGGCAGAACGCTATATCGTTCAAATTCCGCCACTTACCGGACCAAGTCGTCACTCCACAAAGTTTTCCTTGCATCTGCACCCGCCGGCGCGCTAGCCTGCCCTTCCGTCCAAGGCGGACATCCGGTCGCGAGTCCCCCATAACTGACTCGCCCCTCGCCGACCGCGGGCTTCACCGCCCCGGCACACTTCTTGCAACTGACCGGAAACCCGCCGCTTTTTCAGGGAGTTTGCCTCATGTTAAGGCTCATCGAAGGCAACGTGCTGCTCAAACGCGCACACCGTAAGCAGCTCATGACCCTGCTCAAGAGGGTCCAGCGCCTCGGCCAACGTCTGGGCGATTTCGTCCTGACGATCACCTTCCACCGCTCCGGCCGCGCCTATGAAGTAAGAGCCTCTGTCCACGACAGCGCCGGTGACTTCGATTGCCGCGCCCGTCAGTCCGATTGGCGCACCGCGCTTCGCAACCTGGTTCGCGAACTCACCGCTCGCCTCCATCAGCAACAGCTCCAGCGCCATCTCGCGTTTAGCGCAATTGCCAGGTGATCAGGCGAGCCAAGAGTGTCACGCCAACATCTTGACGACGATAAACGTGATGTCCTCTCGCTGAAGCGCACCGTCCCGGAAGGCGGTTAGCTGATCGGTGATGTGCGCGGCGATGGCGGCGGCGGGCTGGGCGGCCGCGTCGCGGATGGCTTGGCGGAGGCGGTCCTTGCCGAAGCAGGTGACCGCTGCGACGGGACTCACGCGAAGCGGAGGCGATCGTCCGGTGACGGCCAACTGAAGACCACCTGTTCGAGTTCGGTGCGCTGGGTGTCCAACTCGAAGGGCTTGGGGAGCGGCGTACACTCGAAGTTCTCGCCAATGGGCTGGCGGTCAGGCGAGGGCTTGGCCTGGATGTCATCGGCGACGGAGGTGAAGGGGGCGAGGAAGACGACGGTGAAACGGAGGAAGACAAAGCGGTTGAACATGGGTTTACCCTGCTGGTTATTTCCGGAAGAAGGTTTTGCCCTTGGAATTATACTTGCTGAGCCGGTTGTTGACGTAGAGCCCTTCTAATAGAAATTCGCCGACGCTGCCGAGGGTGGCGTGGTCACCGCCGTCGAGCTTCATGTCGCGGGCAAGGGACTGCGCGGCCTGGGTCAGTCCCTTGACGGCTTTCATATTGGCGACGAATTCGTCGGAAGTAAGGTCGTCGCCCGACGGGAACGTGAGGTTGCCTTTGAACTGCTCGACGATGGTTTCATATGCGTCGGCATCGGCGTAACGGTCAAAGACTGCCTTGACCGCTTCGCCGGTGATAGACTTGATCAGTTTATCTTCGGCGCCCTCTTCTTCGGCGAGGGTCATTTCGATTTTGCCGCGGCAACTTGCGACGAGATAATTGAGATCGGCGATGCGAGGCACGACGCGCTTTTCGCGGTTGGTGATGCCGCGGCGCTCGGCGTTGGAGGTGACGGTTTCGGCATTGGCGATGGAGGTTCGGACAGAGACGCCAGATGCCTGGGATACATGGGGGCTGGCGCGGGCGACGCGGACGACTTCTTCGATGAGCTCCTGCATAAAGCGTGGAGAATCGACGAGGACGCCGCTCGGGCTTGGCCCGCCGGTGCGCTGGAGCCAGGCATTTTGTTCGGTGATGGCGATGCCTTCGTCAACCGACTCGGGGTAGTGCGTGCGGATGACCGAGCCGATGCGGTCCTTTAAGGGGGTGACGATGCGGCCGCGGTTGGTGTAATCCTCGGGGTTGGCCGAGAAGGTGAGGCAGACATCGAGCGAGAGGCGGATGGGATAGCCGCGAATCTGGACGTCGCGCTCTTCGAGGACGTTGAAAAGGCCCACCTGGATGCGCGGCGCGAGATCGGGCAGCTCGTTGATGGCGAAGATCCCCCGATTGGAGCGGGGGATGAGGCCGTAGTGCATGGTGGCCTCGTCGGAAAGGTAGCGGCCCTCGGCGTGTTTGACGAGATCGATCTCGCCGATCAGGTCGGCGATGGTGACGTCGGGAGTGGCGAGTTTTTCATGATACCGATCGTCTCGATGGACCCACTCGATTTTGGTGTCATCGGACTGCTCGGCAACGAGGCGCTTGCCGATCTTGGTGGAGGGGCGGATGGGGTCATCGTTGATCTCGACACCGGCGAGGACGGGCATCCACTCGTCGAGGAGCTGGGGCAGGGCGCGGAGGATGCGCGTTTTGGCCTGACCGCGGAGGCCGAGGAAGAGGATGTCGTGCCTGGAAAGCAGGCCGTTGATGATCTGGGGGAGGACGGTGTCGCGGTACCCGACGATGCCGGGAAAAAGCTCTTCGCCGGATTGCAGCTTGCGGATGACGTTGCGGCGGAGCTCGTCCTTGACGGAGCAGGGCTGATAGCCGGTTTCTTTGAGCTGTCCAAGGGTTGCGGGGCGGGGGTGCGTCATTTCTCTTGCGTCTCCGGATGTTGGGACGGGGGATGATAGGGAGGGGAGGGGGGAGCGTAAAACCTAAAACGTAAAACTTAACGAAGTAGGGACAGGGAGGCTTGAAACGTGGAACGTGGAACTTGATCGGAGCGCTCCGTGTCAAGCTTCACGCTCCACGTTTCAACGGATCGGACAGCTATTTGACGTTATCGTCTTGGTCGGATGCGGGCATTTCGAGCCGTTTACCGGCTTCCGTCCCGACGTCAACGTGCTGGGTGCGGGTGCGGGGGGTGAAGGGGCGGGGGAAGAAGAAGCGGCCGATGCGGAACGTGAGGACCAGGCCCGAGCCGAGGATGATGAGCACAACGGCGAGGAGGAGGGAGGACCAGGCGCGGAGACGGGCACGTTCAGGGGGGGTGGCGTGTTTGGCGGCTTGGAGGGCCGGATACAGATAGTAGTAGCAGACGGCGATCAGCAGGACGGTGAAGCCGAGGAGGAAGATAACGGCGGCCCACGGGGAGCGGGTGAACGGGCGGCGGGGGTCGGAGGGGAGGCGGGACATGATGGTCTCAAGCGGACTGGATGCGCGCCGCACCGCGAATGCTACGTGATGTCCGGTTTACCATTTCACGTCGGCGCGGGCGTTGACGGGGTTCTTCTCTTCGATCTTCTTGAGGAGCTCCTTGCCTTCCTCATCAATCGATTTGGGGACGATGACCTTGGTGACGACGTATTCGTCCCCCTTATCGGCTCCTCGTTCGACGCCGCGGCCTTTGATGCGGAGTCTCGCGCCGCTGCTGGTGCCCGGGGGGATGGTGAGGGTGACGTTGCCGTCAAGGGTGGGTACTTCGACGCGCGTGCCGAGCATGGCTTCGTAAATGCTGATGGGCAGGTCGACGTAGATGTCGATGCCCTC
>JBBRIN010000208.1:0-6815 GCA_038221115.1 Tepidisphaerales bacterium | reverse complement strand
GAGTCAGCATCTGCTCCAGTTGCTGTTGAACGGCCGCCGCTTGCGGTTGATTTACCAGGTTTGACTCCTGGTACGGATCAATCTGGTTATCGTAAAGCAGCCATGGACCTGACAAGTCTCTCACGTAGGTATAACGCGGCGTGCGCACGCCCCGGAACTCCTTGCCGCCTTTGGGGCGCGTCCACTCGCCGAATGGCGCGACGCACGCGATCAGCGCGGCATTGTCGGCATTCGGGTTGGGTCCGGCGCCGCGGAGATACGCGGAGTAGTCCAGTCCTTCAACCGTCTTGGGGATCGGCACGCCGCAGATGCCAAGGAGCGTCGGCAGGACGTCCTCAGTGCTCATTGGGGCATCCACCTTTTGGTTTTTGCGACCCAGGACGCTGGGGCAATGCCACAACATCGGCACGCGCGCCGATTCGTCCCAGGGCTTCTGCTTCCGCTCCATCCCGTGCGACCCGAGCATGTCGCCGTGATCGGAGGTGACGATGATGAGCGTGTTTTCGTCGATCCCCTCGTCCTTGAGCGTCTGCCGGACGTCGCCAACACATTTGTCCAGCGCGCTGCAATGCGCGTAGTAGCCGGCAAGATCCTTTCGGGTCTGCGCCTGCGCGGCTTGCGGCACGTTCGGGCGCAGCTCGATCTTCTCCGGGTCGTACATCGCGGCGAATTCCTTCGGCGCGGTCGCATAAGGATTGTGCGGCGGGCCCCACGCCAGCACGACACAGAAGGGTTTCTCGGATTTGGCGTGCGCTTTGAGGTAGCCGATCGCATCCTTCGTCTGGGCAAACCCGTCATAGCCCGGCCACATCAAGCGCTCGACGCCGTCGGCAAAATACGGCGAACTATTGTAGTTGTGCGTACACTCCAACGCCTTCCAGTATTGGAACCCCTGGCGATTCTCCTTCGGGATGTAGGCGGACCGGCCGCGCCCGTTCACGTGCCATTTGCCCAAATATGCCGTGTCGTACCCGGCGCTGTTGAGGATCTTCGCCATCGTCACCGCATCGTCAGAAAGATGCACGTCATTCAGGAACACGCCGTGCGTCGTCGACCGCTGGCCCGTGAGAAGCGAAGCGCGGCAGGGGCTGCACACCGGCACGGCTGACACCGCATTCACAAAATTGGCGCTCTGCGCTTCCAGCTTGTCCAGGTTCGGCGTCTGGACGTTCGGGTCGCCCGCATACCCCATCGCAAACGCCCGCCACTGATCGGGCAGTAGAATGACCACGTTGGGCGGCTTGGACCGCGCGACGCTGGGCATCAGGCAAAGCAGCAGGGCCGCGAGAATCAGCGGATGTCTGGACATGATGGAGCCTCGTCAGGTTTCAGTGGAGCCTTCGCCGCGATAGCATATTGGTATCTACTTCGGGAGTTGGCGCATGTCGAAACACGTTTCATTGAATCGCCGGCAGTTTGTCTCCGCCATCGCAGCCACCGCCGGCATGGCGGCGATCACATCGGCCGTCGACGCGGCCGCGCAGCCGATCGTTCTCGGGGAGGGCGCTTATCGCTACGAGTGCCTTCACGACTGGGGAACGCTTCCGCCGAACATCATTTATGGAATCACCCACGGCGTTGCCGTCGACGCGAAAGGCTTTGTCCACGTCCTGCACACGTCGAACAAAAACAGCCCATCGAAAGATACGGTTGTTGTCTTTTCGCCGGATGGAACGTTCGTGCGATCGTGGGGCGCTGAGTTTTTCGGGACAGCCCATGGCTTCGACCTGATCGTGGAAGATGGCCGCGAACTGTTCTACATCACCGATCTCGCCCGCGGGCTCTACAAGACGACGCTGGACGGCAAGATTCTGTGGCATGTCGACAAGCCGCCCTTCTATGCCGATAAGCCGCAGTTGAAGTATCGGCCCAGCAATGTGGCAGTCGGCCCGAACGGCGATGTCTATTTTTCCGACGGCTACGGATCCTGGTTCATTCACCACTACGACAAGAACGGCAACTACAAGAAAACCTTCGGCGGCGACGGCACCGACGAACGCGCCACCATTCATCCCCATGGTCTTTACGTGGATCTGCGCCCCGCGGACAAAGGCAAAGAACCGCTGCTGGTGGTGGCGGAAAATGATCCGAAGGGCGAGCATCCCGGCCGTCTTCATGCGTTCAACCTGGAGGGTCAACATCACAGTTATCTGCCGACGCCGGTGCGTTCGCCGCGGCATTTCGATCGGCAGGGGGACCTGGTCGTTGTCCCCGACCTGGATGCGATCGTTACCCTGATCGACGCCGGCAATCGGGTGGTTGCCCAACTGGGCGACGGATGGACGACCAAGCAGGAGGTCCGCACGTTGCGCACGCGCCCGCGGGCGGAGTTCAAGCCGGGCAAATTCGTCTGCCCGCACGATGCCGCCTTTGATCGGGATGGAAGCATTTTCATCGCAGAATGGGTCGACGTCGGGCGGGTGACGAAGTTGAAGAAGCTTGTGTGAGCCCGCGCCGCGAGAGTTTAAGACGATCTACGGACGGGATCCCATCCGATGTGGAAAGCACTGGCAGCCGCAGTCAATAAGATGATCGACAGCGCGGGTGAAAGGCCGTCCGTGCCGGCTGCGCGCGCCGCCACGACCCCGCAGGCTCCGGCCGTAAACCAGCGGTGGATCGATCAGAGCTTCGAACGTGCCGTGACGCTGCTCCACGCCGACAACAAGCCCGGCGCGGATGCCGCGATGCAGGAGGTGGTCGATCGCGCGGCATCGTTCAATTCGGCCGGTCTGGTGTACGCCGATGCGCTCTTCAAGCACGCGTTGATCCTCTCGGCCGCGGGCGAACCGGACCGGGCGGCCGAGCGCTGCCGGCAAGCCGTGGCGGTGCCGGCCACCGACGAGGTGGCAAGGAAGGCGCGGCTGAATTACCAGCTCAATCTGGGCGACATGCTGACTCGGCTACGGCGACTCGATGAAGCCGAAGTGGTGCTGCGCGAGAGCCTCTCCGGGCGGCGGCTGGCCTATGGCGAGCGGCACGCCGGTTACGCCGCGGGCTTGTCGGCCATCGCCGATTTGGAATTGGCCCGGGGCCGATACGCAGAGGCGCTGGCCGCCGTGGACGAGGCGCTCACGATCGTGTCCGCCGCCGCCCCGGAGCGCGCGCCGGCCGAGCTCGCGCTTCGAGCTTACGCGGTGACTGCCGGCGGCGGCGCGGATCCCCTACGCGGTTGGGAGGGACTGGCCCCGGAAGGGAAGAACGCGCTCGTGCGGTCGGCGCTGCAGCGATCCTCACAAGCTGAGCCCCGGATTGCGCAGGCGGTGCTTGTAGAGCTGCGGGATCGTCTAACAGCCGATGAGGGCGACGCCGGCCTGAAGTTGAGCGTCTACATCGCGATCTCGCATGTGGCGCAGCGCACGGGCGACCACGAGACGCGAATCGCAGCGGCGCGCGAGGCGGTGCGCCTGTGCCAGGACCGCCCCGAGCGCAGCGCACTGGCCGCCGCACAGCGAAACCTGGCACAAGCGTTGGCCGACGCGGGCCGCAACGACGAGGTGCCCGCCGTATATGCTGCCGCCGTCGATGCCGCCCGCGAGACCGGCCAGCTTCCGCTGCTTTCCGACATTCTGCGCACGTATGCGCTCTGGGCCGACACTGCCGGTAGGCCCGAGGTCGCCGAGCCGTTATATGCCGAAGCCGCGCAGCACGGCGCATCGAGCGGCGCTTGGGCCACGCACGGCCGATCGAGCACCGCGTTCGGCGTATTTCTGCAGCACCAGGCCCGTCCCGACCAAGCCCGCCGCTGGCTCGAGGAAGCCATCGCGCATCTGCCTCCAAATCACTCTGACATCGTCATAGCCCGACAGCATCTGGACGCGCTGAATCGGGGCGTTCCTTGTGGCTGCGCCGGCGGGCGGGTCATGCCGGCTACCTCTCCGGATCTTCGCGATCCCGATTTCGGCGCATAGATTTGATTATCGTCAATGTGTTCGATCCTACGCGTCTGATCCCTCTTCACGCCCCTTCGCGCCACCCTCAATTCCTCTACACTTCGCCGCCATGGGACCTTTCGGCTGGGGATTGGTCAGCGGCGGCACCATCGGCCTTGCCGCCGCGGGCATCGCCGGTGTGCTGCTCTTTCGACGCCTGTGGCGCATGGAGCATCGCGCCCGCCACGCCGAACGCCTCGCAGAACTAGGCACCCTCACCGGCGGCCTCGCCCACGAGATCAAGAATCCCCTCTCCACCGTCCAGCTCAATCTGCAGCTTCTCCAGGAGGATCTGTCCCCCGACAACCCCGCCTATGGGCGCATCATCAACCGGCTCAACCTGGTGCATCGCGAGACCTCGCGCCTGCGCGACATCCTCGACGACTTCCTCCGCTACGCCGGCAAGTTCGAACTCAACCGCGCGCCGGTCGACCTCAACGCGTTGATCGAAGAGCTGGTCGACTTCTTCACCCCCCAAGCCCAGTTGAACCGGGTCCAGGCCCGCTGGCGTCCCTCCCCCGCGCCGGTGATCGCCAATGTCGACGCCAAGCTGATCAAGCAGGCCGTCCTCAACCTCATGCTGAACGCCGTCCAGGCCATGGCCGAAAGGACCGGCGACCCCGGCGGCGAGCTGATCCTCTCCGCCGCCCATCGCGATGGCGAAGCCATCATCGACGTCATCGACACCGGCCCCGGGATCGACCCCAAAAACCTCAGCGAGATCTTCAACGCCTATTACTCGACCAAGCGAAGCGGCACCGGGCTGGGGCTGGCCATGGCCAAGCGCATCGCCGAAGAACATGGGGGGCGCATTACCGTGAGCAGCGAGGTGGGAAGGGGTTCGGATTTTCAGGTTCATCTGCCGGTCTGACGCAGTAAATCCAAAACTCAAAATCCAAAATCCAAATAAAAATCGAAACCCGAAAGGTTAACAGTTTAGTCAGAAACCGTCCGACAGGTTCGGTTTTTTGACTTGGCGATTCGGGTTTTCTTTGGATTTTGGATTTTGGATTTTGGATTTCCGAGCCCGGTTGCCCCCAACCCCAAACACCCTTACCCTACCGCGACATGTCCGAACGAGAGTTCAAGAAGTCCTCCATCCTCATCGTCGACGACGAGCAAGAGCACGCGCAGGTGATGTGCGAGGCCCTGCAGCGGATCGGCCACCGCTGCGACGTCACGTACAACCTCGCCGAGGCGCAGGGGCGGATGCAGAAGAAGAAATTCGACGTGATCGTGACCGACCTGATGATGGAAGGCCGCCGCGAGGGTCTGGACGTACTGCAACTGGCCCATCAGCAGCAGCCGCCGCCCCCGGTCATCCTCGTCACTGCCCACGGCGCGGTGAAGACCTACAAGGAAGCGATGGGTCTGGGCGCGTTTGATTTCATCGAAAAGCCGCTCGACCTCGAAGATTTCCGCGCCCAGGTTAGCCGCGCCGCCGAGCATGCGGCGTTGCAGAAGCAGAACCAATCGCTCGAGCAGCAGCTTCAGGACACGCGCGAAGCGCAGGGCTTCGAAGGCATCGTCGGCACCAGCGAGGTGATGCGCAAGATCCTCCAGACCGCCCGCCAGGTCGCCGCCAGCGACATCCCCGTGCTCATCCTCGGCGAATCGGGCACCGGCAAGGAGCTCATCGCCCGCGCCATCCACAACCACAGCCGCCGCCGCAAGAGCCGCCTCGTCGCCCTCAACTGCGCCGGCCTTAGCGAAAACATCCTCGAAGATGAATTGTTCGGCCACGTGAAGGGCGCCTACACCGGCGCCGCCGGCGACCGCGAGGGCCGCTTCGAGCACGCCGACGGCGGCACGCTTTTCATGGACGAAATCGGCGACATGCCGCCCCCCATGCAGGCCAAGCTCCTCCGCGTCCTCGAAAACGGCGAGGTGGTCCGCCTCGGCTCCAACGAACCCATTCAGGTGGATGTCCGCCTCATTAGCGCCACCAATCGCAAGATCACCGAGATGGTCGCCGACAAGCAGTTCCGCGAGGACCTCTACTTCCGCATCAAGGGCGTCACCATCGAGCTCCCTCCCCTGCGCGAGCGCCGCGAAGACATCCCGCTGCTCATCCATTTTTTCATGAACCAGGCCGCCGAAAAGCATCATAAGGCCGCCGAGCGCGTCACGCCGGATGCGCAGCAACTGCTGATGGGCTACCACTGGCCCGGCAACGTCCGCCAGCTGAAGACCGCCGTCGAAAACATGATCGTTCTATCGCCGGGCCCGGTGCTGGATGTGGAAAGCCTACCTCCCGAAATCCGCCCCGCCGGCGCCGGCTCCCCCGCCGGCCTCTCCAACGTCGGCGGCATCAGCCTCAACCAGCTCGAAAAGGAAGCCATCCGCAGTACCCTGAAGATGACCCACGGCAACCGCGAACAAGCCGCCAAAATCCTCGGCATCGGCGAGCGCACCCTCTACCGAAAGATCAAAGAGTACGATCTTGGCGACGACCAACCCCAGCGGAATGACGAATGACGAAATTCGAATACACGAAAGACGGCGTTCGGTCATTCGTGATTCATCATTGATTCGTGAATTCGACTTTCGTTATTCGAATTTATCCACTCCCTATGAACCAACACCGCATCGGCCACGGCTACGACCTCCACCGCCTCCAGGCCGGCGGCCAACTCGTCCTCGCCGGCGTCGTCGTCTCCGAGCAGGTGAGCCCCATCGCCCATAGCGACGGCGATGTCATCTTCCACGCCCTCGTCGACGCCTTGCTCGGCGCCATCGGCCAGGGCGATATCGGCGAACACTTTCCCGACACCGATCCGCAATGGAAAGGCGCCCCCAGCCGCGTCTTTCTCCAAGCCGCCATGGCCCTCGTCACGAGCGCCGGCTACGAATTAGCAAATGTCGATATCACCCTCCTGGCCGAAC
>JBBRIN010000207.1:0-6821 GCA_038221115.1 Tepidisphaerales bacterium | reverse complement strand
CCTCGAGGAAGAAAGCGGCTGAGCCCCGCGCCCGCTTCACACCCCCAGTAAATCCGAGTAAGACCGGCTCTCGTGATCCCCCACCTCGATCCGTAGCGCTGCGTGAAGCTGCTCCAGGCGCCGGCGGCTCGGCCCGTCGTCCTCGCCGTCGCTCATCACGGCTTCAAACTCGATGTATGTGCCAAGCCCCTCAACCCGGTCCAGGTGGATGCGGACGTTGCCGTAGAGCCACACCTCGCGGCTCTTGCCGACCTCGCCGCGAACGCTGCACGCGCACGACAGCGCCTCTTTCATCACTGCTGCCTCCGCCACCGGCGTGACGTGATACAGGCTGTCCCGAAACACGGCCGCGTCGGCGCGCTCGTACCAGATCAGTTCCGCGGATCGATCATCTCCACTGGCAATTTCGCGCAGCTTCAGCCGGCCATGCGCGACGTGAAAGTAGGTGTCCCGTTGCGACATCGTGCGATCGAAGCGCGCGCCCATCCTTTGAATCACGTCCCGCGCCCGATCGAGGTCGGAACAGCGAGCTTTCAGTTCAATGTTTCGCCGCGCCATTGTTTAGCCGGCGGGCTTGCCCGCCGCGTCGAATGACTTGAACTAGTGATCCACTTTGACTCGGCGAGCAAGCTCGCCGGCTAAACTGGGGGCGGCGAGTCACTCTCGCGCGGATCAGGTAACGGTGGTGCGGCTGGGCCGATCAGCACGTGCCCCCCCGCCTCCTCCGACTTCATCACCTTCAGCATCTCCCACAGCGCTTCCAACAGCGGCTCCACCCCATGCTTGCTGACGCCCGAAATCGGAAACAGCTCCACGCCTGGAAGATCTTGGCGAAGCTTGTCCAGCGCCTCATCGTCGATCGACAAGTCGATTTTGTTGGCCGCGACGATCTCGCGCTTCTTCGCCAGCACCAGGCTGAACGCCTCCAGTTCCCGCCGAATCGTTCGGTAGTTCTCAGCCGGGTCCGAGTTGTCCGATGGGTACAAATCCAGCAGGTGTACGATAATCTTGGTGCGCTCGATATGCCGGAGAAACGCGTGGCCCAGCCCCGCCCCGTGCTGCGCGCCTTCGATCAGCCCCGGAATATCGGCGAACACCATGCGCCGCTCGCCGATCAGGTCGACGATGCCAAGTTGGGGCTCGAGCGTCGTAAACGGGTAATCCGCCACCTTCGGCCGCGCCGCCGAGACCGCGCGGAGCAACGTGCTCTTGCCCGCGTTGGGCATCCCGACCAGGCCGACGTCCGCAATCAGCTTCAGCTCAAGGTGAAGGTTCCGCTCCTGTCCCTCAGTGCCCGGCTCGGCATAGCGCGGCGTCTGGTTCGTCGATGATTTAAAGTGCCAGTTCCCCTTCCCGCCCTTGCCGCCGTGCGCGATCGTCAACTGCTTGCCCGGTTTCGTCAGGTCCGCCAGAAGGATGTTGTGATCCGCATCGAAGATCAGCGTGCCCGGCGGCACGCGGACGAGCAGGTCCTCGCCGTTTTTGCCGTACATCTTCTTGCCCTGCCCCGCCTCGCCGCGCGGCGCGTGCCAGTGGTGCCTGCCCGAAAAATCCAGCAGCGTGTCCTTGTGCGGGTCGGCGATGAAGATCACCGAACCGCCGTCCCCACCATCGCCTCCGTCGGGGCCGCCCTTGGGCACGAACTTCTCGCGCCGAAACGAGACGCACCCCGGCCCTCCGTCGCCGGCTTTGATGTGGATTTGGCTTCATCGACAAACATGTTGGGGGAGCGACGAAGGGAGGAAAGCGACGAAGCGACGAAGGGGAAGACTCCCTTCGTCGCTTCGTCGCTCAGTCGCTTCGTCGCTGCTCGTTCAGGCGGTTCTTACGTGAACCTTACGGCCCTGGAATTCCACTTTCCCCTCTTTCAGAGCGAAAAGCGTGTCATCGGTGCCGATGCCGACGTTAAAACCCGGTCGGAATTTGGTGCCGCGCTGCCGGACAATAATCGACCCTGCAAGCACGTCCTGGCCGCCGTATGCCTTCACGCCCAAATACTGCGGATTGGAGTCGCGGCCGTTGCGAGACGAGCCGCCGCCCTTTTTATGTGCCATAAGTCACCTCGGAATCAGCAATTCAATGCGAATAAATGGAACGCGAAACGCCCCGCCAAGGTTCGCGCGGGCCGCGAAAGATACCGCAAACCCCCCATGGAAGCAAGCCGCGCCCCACCCACAAAGCCACGCGCGCCGCGCGCTAAATCGCCTCTTCCACGGTCCAAGAATTCCGTTTTGCCGCGACGCTCACTCCGCGGCGACGGTGCGAACTTCGGCATACTTGAGCATCTTTTCGTCCACGGTCACGAGTTCTGCGTTCAGACTGCGGGCAAGTGCAACAATGAGGCGATCCGCAGGATCGCGGTGGAACTCACCGGGAAGCTCGGTCGAAGCGAGACAGATGGCGTCGCTCAGCGGCTCCATTCGAATCTGTTCCGCCGTTTGCGCAATAGTAAGCCAATCGGAATCATGGGTTCATGCGGCTCGTCGAAACGCTCTACGCCATTTTTTAAGAGCTCGCGTACTGCCGCGATCGTCCGGCGCTCTCCCCTGGGCGCGTCCGTCTCGGCAACCAGGATTCGGACGCGCTGGCCGTCGGCGAACGGAAGATGTGACAGGACCACCTTTCCCCCGTGGACGATGGCATCGTTGACCTGATGCATGACAGCATTCTACGGCGAATTGAGCGTCGGGCAAAACAGAATTGAGCCTTCTCACGTCTCGGCGACCATCGCCGCGCCGGAGATGGGTCCTTGCCAATTCAAACCGCCCCGCGAAAGTGGTAGGTTTGCACGAATTGGTCGGGTCGGCAGTTCGCTGACGCCGACCGGGTAGTATGCCGGGCAATTGGAGGATAGCTCAATGCCAACCCGAATGCCGCTGATGGTCCTCATTGCCGCGACAATCGCACTTGCCTTGGCGACTACCTCTCTGGCCGCCGACCCTCCCCCACACCCGAACGTCCTCGTGATCCTCTCCGACGACCACGGCTACGGAGACGTCGGCTTCAACGGGTGTACCGACATCCCGATGCCGAACCTGGATCGCCTCGCCGCATCCGGCGTCCGATGCAGTCAGGGATACGTCTCGCACCCCTTCTGCAGTCCGACGCGCGCGGGCCTCCTGACCGGTCGCTACCAGCATCGCTTCGGTCACGAGAATAACCCCTTTTATGATCCAAACGACGCGCGCGAGGGTTTGCCGCTGACGGAGAGGCCGTTCCCGGAGTATCTCAAGGCGGCCGACTACACGACGGGGTGGATCGGCAAATGGCATCTCGGCGCAACCCCCGCGCACAAACCCTTCAACCGCGGATTCACCGACACCTTCGGCTTCATCGGTGGCGGCCACCGCTATCTCGATTGGAAGGTGAACCCCGCAGTCGAATATCTCGTCCCCATCGAGCGCAATGGCGTGGCCGTTGATGAGAAAGAACACGTCACCGTCGCATTCGGGCGTGAGGCCGCCGCGTTCGTCCGGCGCAACGCCGAGCGCCCTTGGTTTCTCTACCTCGCGTTCAACGCGCCGCACGCTCCGGTCACGCCAACGCCCGAACGTTTGGCGCGTTTCGCCTCGATCGCGAACCCCAAGCGCCGGGCCTACGCCGCGCAAGTGAGCCTGCTCGATGATGCGGTGGGAACCGTGTTGGACGCACTGTCTGCTTCGGGCCAGGACACCCGCACGCTCGTCTTTTTCTTCAGCGACAATGGCGGCCCCCTCGAGATCAACGGCTCGAACAACGGCCCCCTGCGCGGCGCCAAAGGTTCCGTGTACGAGGGCGGCATTCATGTGCCGTTTGTGGTCCGGTGGCCCGGCACTCTGCCGGCCGGCGCCGTCTACGACCGTCCGGTAAGCTCGCTGGACGTGATGGCCACATCGCTCGCCGCCGCTGGCCTCGATATGCCCGCCGATAAGCCCTACGACAGCGTCAACCTGTTGCCTTACCTGCGTGGCGAGAAGCCGCCGTCGTCATTGCCGCACGATCGCCTGTTCTGGCGAACCACGTCCGGCCTGTCCGCCGTACGCGACGGCGATTGGAAGCTCGTGCGGAAGTCCAACCAGCCTTCGGAGCTCTACGATCTGGCCAACGATTTGCCCGAAACCAAGAACGCCGCCTCCGCCGAGCCTGCGACTGCCGCGCGGCTTGCGGCGGCGCTCGACGCCTGGAATCGCCAGATGATCGGGCCCGCGTTCCCAGGCGCCCCGGGAAAGAAGCGCGCCGGCGCGGCCAGTTCCCCGGCAACGCCGGATTAGAGGGCGAGGCGTGGCGGTTCGCCTTACTTTCCAAACGTCTCCTGGAACAGATACCTCATGGCCTCCCACGATCGTTTGTCCGCTTTCTCGTTATAGGCCAGACCAGGCATGCCATGCTTGTCAGCCTCGGGGTTGCTGAAGCCGTGGACCGCGCCGCCGTACAAGTTGACCTCGTAATCGATCCTGGCATCTTTCAATTGAGCCACGAAGGCATGCAGCTTGTCGATGGGGACCATGGGGTCGTCGGCGCCGGCGCAGATGAGGATCTTGGCCTTGATGTTTTTGGTGGGGGATGGGTCGGGGAAATCGAGGCCGCCGTGGAAGCTGACGACGGCGGCCAGGTCGGCGCCGCCGCGCGAGAGCTCGAGTACCGTGGATCCGCCGAAGCAGTACCCGATGGCCGCGATTCGCTTGGGGTCGACGTTCTTCTGGGTTTTGAGGACGTTCAGTCCTGCCGCGGCGCGGGAGCGCATCAGGTCGCGGTTTTCATAGAACTGGCCGGCCAGCTTGCCGGCGGCTTCAGGGGTCTCCGCCTTGACGCCGTTGCCGTACATATCCAACGCGAACGCGGTGTAACCAAGCCCCGCAAGCTGCTTTGCCCGAGCGCGGGAGTAGTCGCTGAGGCCCCACCATTCGTGAACGACGAGGACGCCGGGGGTGGGCGTGGCGATGGCGTCGTCGTAGGCAAGGAAGCCCTGCAGGGCGACGTTGCCGTCCTTGTAATCGATGATTTGAGTTTTGATCGCGGCGTTGGCGGGATCGACGAAATAGAATGCCGCGGCGAACAGCGCGAGGAGTGGAGTGGATTTCATAAGGGAAGAATGTAGCAAGCTTCCCACTCGGCGTGAACGGGCGTCACAGAAAAGCCAGGACCGGAGATTATGCGGCGCGGGGTCGGCGGCGGCGTCTGGCGAGCAGTGCGCCAGCGCCGCAGGCAAGCAAGGCGAGGGCGGAGGGTTCAGGCACCTGGTCGCGGACGGCGCCGCCTGTGAAGATACCGTTGTGAATGTTAAAATAGAACCCGGCGGGATTGGCCTGAACAGTCGTGATGTTGGCGGCGCTGAGGCCCGACACGGTGCCGCTGAGGGTGCTGCCGGAGCGCAGCGTTTCGGGATTGCCCAAGTCGATCAGGGGACTGCCCGCTACCCCTGTCGCGCCGGTGTGAATGTGGTAGTTGGTGAGTGGGAAATCGAGGTTGGCCAAGGTCAAACTCAAGGTGACGGAGCCGGTGGTGCCACTGCCGGTGCCGTTGTCGAGCTTTAGCGTACCGATGGCCGAGGCGTCAGGGTCGCCGGGGCCGGGAACCTCCTTCGCGCCAGTCAAGTTCACGTTGTAAATAATCGCGGTGGCGGATGCAGGGAGGGTGCAAATTGAGAGCATGAAGGCGAAGCAGACCGTGATGCAGAAGCCTTGCATAAGCCAATCCTTCCTTTTAACGCCAACGCCCGGTGCTGAGAGATGACCCTTCCATTCTGGCAAACAGCGCAGTGCGACGCAACAAAAAACTGATGCATGCCGCATGGATGCCGCCGCATTCGACGGTGCGGCGTGTACGGCTACAATGCCACCTAAGGGTTTGAATCCCTTCCTAAAGGAGCGGCATGAAGATTTTGGAAGGCCTCGATGGGTTACGATCATCGCCGACGGGATCGATGGTGACGGTTGGGAACTTTGACGGCCTTCATCGCGGGCATGTGCATATTCTGCAGCTGGCGCTGGACCTGAAAGCCGCACTGGGGGGTGGTGGGTTGACGGTTGTGACCTTTGAGCCGCACCCCTTGACCCGGCTTCGCCCGGAGCTGGCTCCGCCGCGCTTGACCCCGCCGTCGATCAAGCAGGCGGTGCTCCAAGCGGCGGGGGTGGATTGCATGGTGATCCTGCCACCTACGGACGAGGTATTGCAACTCACGGCCGAACAGTTCTGGGCGCGGCTGCGGGATGAGGTCCGGCCCGCGGGAATGGTCGAAGGACGATCCTTCACGTTCGGGAAGAAGCGAGGGGGGACCATCGAGCGGCTGAAGGAGTGGGCTGCCGATGCGGGCGTGCCGCTGGAGATCGCCGCGCCGGTCAGCGTCCCGCTGCTGAACCTCCAGGTGGTGGAGGTGAGCAGTTCATTGATTCGCTGGCTCCTGTCCAACGGTCGCGTGCGCGACGCGGCGATTTGTCTGGGGCGGCCTTATACGTTGGAGGGGCCGGTGGTAGAAGGGTTTCAGCGGGGGCGAACGATCGGTGTGCCCACCGCGAACGTGCAGTGCGAGGGTCAAATGATTCCTGCGGATGGCGTCTACGCAGGGCGCTCGACGGTGGACGGCGTCAGCTACTCTGCCGCCATCAGCATTGGCAATCTGCCGACGTTTGGGGACAACGTTCAGCAGATCGAGGCGCATTTGATCGGATATGAGGGGGATCTGTATGGCCGCGTCCTGCATCTGGAATTGTTGGACTGGCTGCGCGAACAGCAGAAGTACCCGGGCATCGAGTCGTTAAAGGAGCAACTTCGCCGCGACCTGCGGGAGTGTGACAACCTTAGAGATTTGGACGCCGCGCGGCCGACGGCCCGTTGAGGATTCA
>JBBRIN010000206.1:0-6823 GCA_038221115.1 Tepidisphaerales bacterium | reverse complement strand
CGGCGGCCACCGCGATCCATGCCCGGCGGGTTGCTCAGATACAGCACCGGGTCGCCGTTCGTCCGGCATTGCACGCCCTGATACACGCTGGGCAGAAAACCGCTGCCCCACACGCTCTTCCCCGCGTCGGGCATCTTGCCGCCGCTGGTCAGCACGACAAAGCCGGGCAGATCCTGATTTGCCGATCCCAGCCCATATGTCACCCACGAGCCAAACGACGCCCCGCCAAACTGCGGCGAGCCCGTGTGAACGAAGAGCTGCGCCGGCGCATGATTGAACTGATCCGTATGCATCGACCGAATCAACGCAATGTCGTCGGTGACCGTCGCCAATTCCGGAAGCAGCTCGCTTAACTCCATCCCCGATTGCCCATGCCGCGCAAACTTGAACGGCGTCCCCAGCATATTGGGCACGCCTTTGATGAACGCGAACCGCTTCCCTTTCAGCAGCTCATCCGGGCAGGGCTTGCCGGTATACCTCTGAAGCGTCGGCTTGTAGTCGAACAACTCAAGCTGCGACGGCGCGCCCGCCATGTGCAGGTAGATCACCGCCTTCGCCTTGGCGGCAAAATGCGGGAGCCTCGGCAGCATCGGCCCCGCTGGCGTCGCGGCCGTCTCCCCAGCGCGACCGTCGCGCGCCATCATCGAGGCCAGCGCGATGGCGCCGATGCCGTTGCCGCACCGGCCGAAAAATTGTCGGCGCGTCAAGGCTTTGGCTGTTTCAAGGTTCAGGTTCATGGAAATTCACTGCTTCGTCAGCGTCTCGTCGAGATTAAGAACTACGTTGCACACCGAGGTCCAAGCCGCGGCTTCCTGTGCGGGGACATCCGCCGGCAACGCACCGATGGGATTCGTCGCAAACTTCGCCGCCTCCTCCAGATGATCCGCGTACCACGCCAATCGACTGCCATGGAGACGGGCGAGTTTCTCAATTTCCTGTGATGTTGCCGATCGAAGCAGCGCCTGCCGAATCGCAAAACCCGCGCGAGCCGCCACCGTTGGCCCCCCTTCCGCCATCACCTTACGAGCCAGCGCCTGCGCCGCCTCCACATACACCGGATCGTTCATCGTCACGAGGCTTTGCAATGGCGTGTTCGTAGTAATGCGGCGTACCGTACACGTCTCGCGGCTCGTGCCGTCGAACGCCAGCATTGAAGGATACGGGCTCGTCCGCTTCACAAACGTGTACAGCCCTCGGCGGTGGCGATCTTCTCCTGGGCTCGTGATCCATTTTTCGGTGCTATACACCGACGCCCAGATGCCATCCGGTTGGTACGGCATCACGCTCGGGCCACCGACCTTCGGCGAAAGCAACCCGCTGATCGCCAGCGCGTTGTCCCGAACCGCCTCCGCATCCAGCCTCACCCGCGGGCCTCGCGCCAGCAGCCGGTTGAAGCGATCCTTCGCGATGAGATCCGCCGATACCCTCGATGACTGGCGGTAGGTTGACGACATGACGATCGTCTTACAAAGCGCCTTCATTGACCCACCGCCCCGCGTGAACTCGGTCGTCAGCCAATCGAGCAGCTCCGGGTGCGAGGGCGGCTGGCCCTGCGTGCCAAAGTCTTCCTCCGTTTCGACGATGCCGGTGCCAAAGAACTGCGCCCAGTAGCGGTTGACCAGCACCCTCGCCGTCAGCGGATTGTCGGTCGAGACGATCCACTGGGCCATTCCCAACCTGTTTTTCGGTGCATCCGCCGGCCATGGATGAAGCGACCCAAGCACTACCGGCTCGACCGCTTCACCGGGGTCCAGGAACGACCCCCGGTTATGAATGTGCGTGATGCGCTTCTTCGCAATCGGCAGATCGCGCATCACCGGCAATGGAACCGGCACAATCAGTTTCTTGCGCAACTGTTCCATCTGCGCTCGCAACGGCTCAAGCTCCGGAGCGATGGAACGAAAATGCGCCGCCAGCTTGGTTCGGTGAGCCTCGGTGCGTTCATCCGACGGCAATGCGACAATTGCCGCGATTTCCGCGGGCAGAGCTGGAAGCTTCGGATTTGCTTCGGAATCGCCAAGTCCCTTTTCCCATCGCTCCATCGCCGAATCCAACTCCGGCGTTTGCGTGTCCAGCCGTTTCTTCAAGGGTGCGATCTGCGCATGGATTAGATCGTTCTGCCGCTTGTCCTCGTCAGCCAGCACCGGGATCGTCGGCGCCTCGTTCCCGCGGTTGGCATCCTCCGACTGATCGAAAAACGCCAGAAACTGGTAATACTCCCTCTGCGTGATCGGGTCGTACTTATGGCTGTGGCACTTGGCGCACCCCATGGTCAGCCCCATCCACACCTGCACGGTCGTGTCGACGCGATCCTTCACCGCCACGATGCGAAACTCTTCCGCATCAACCCCCCCTTCCTGGTTCGTCATCGTGTTGCGGTTGAACGCCGTCGCAATCAGTTGCGATTGCGTCGGGTTCGCCAGCAAGTCCCCGGCAAGCTGCTCGATCGTGAACTGCCCGAAGGGCATGTCGCCATTGATCGCCCCGATCAGCCAATCGCGATACGGCCACATCTCCCGTCGCCGGTCCTTCTCGTACCCCTTCGTATCCGCGTATCGAGCAAGATCCAACCACACCAGCGCCCATTTCTCTCCATAGCCGGGTGAAGCCAGAAAGCGATCGACGAGTCGCTCGTACGCTTGCGGCGATTCATCTTTCACGAACGCATCCATCAGGCCCGGTGTCGGCGGCAGTCCGGTCAGATCGAGCGACACGCGACGGATCAGCGTGGAGCGATCCGCCGCAGCCGAAGGGTGCAGCCCCTCCTTCTCAAGCCGCGCCAGCACGAACGCATCGATCGGGCTTACCGGCCAGGCAACGTCTTTCACAACGGGAGCAGCCGGCCGCTTCGGCGGCAAAAAAGCCCAGTGCTGCCCCCACACCGCCCCCTGCTTGACCCATTGCTGAAGCATCGCGATCTGCTCCGCCGTCAGTTTCTTCCCGCTATCGGGCGGCGGCATGCGCTTCTTCGGCGACTCGCTCAAAATTCGTCTGACTAACTCGCTGCGCTCAAGATCACCCGGAACGACGGCGCGCTTCCCCTCGCGCTCCCCTTTCGCGCCCCCTTCCGTGTCCAGCCGAAGCTCCGCCTCGCGCTTCTCCGCGTCGGGGCCATGACACGCAAAGCAGTTCTGCGCCAGGCTCGGCTTCACATCCCGGTTAAAATCCACCTCCCCCGCCCGCGAACGCATGCTCGCGCCTACGCAGCACGCGATGACGAGGATGCAACCGAAGCGTCTCATGAATGTTCCCTGCCTGGGATTTGCTCCGCAACTCAATACTCCGCCCCGTCCCTTTTGTGCGTCCCGAATCAACGATCCTGCCGTCCCAGGGCAAGATTGCATTTCAACCCCAGCCTACGACAATTCGCCACCATGAGCTATGAACTGGGCATCGTCGGCGCGGGCAACATGGCCGAAGCTATCGTGCGCGGCGTTCTTCGTGCCGGCGTGCTCAAGCCCTCGCAAATCATCGCCGCCGACGTCGCTCCCGTGCGGCGTGCCCTCTTCGAAACCGATCTGAGCATCAAGGCTGTCGAGGACAACCTCACTGTCGCCCGCGACTGTCGAACGCTCCTGCTCAGCGTTAAGCCGCAACAGATTCAAGCCGCCCTCGCCGGCCTCGGCGAGGTCTTGCACCCCGACACCCTCATCATCTCCATCATGGCCGGCATCAGCACCTCATTCATCGAGCGCCACCTGGGCGGCCCGACGAAATGGCGCGTGCTTCGCACGATGCCCAACACCCCAATGCTGGTGGGCGAAGGCATGGTCGCCATCAGCCGCGGCTCACACGCGACGCCTGAGGACGTCAAGAATGCCCGCAAGCTTTTCGAGGCCGCCGCCAGCGTCATCGATGTCACTGAAGACAAGATCGACGCCGTCACCGCCATGAGCGGCTCCGGCCCGGCGTACTTCTTCTACTTCGTCGAGCACATGATCCGCGCCGGCGAATCGCTCGGCCTCACCGCCGCCGATGCCGCGACCCTCGCCATCAAGACCGCCGTCGGCGCCGCCAAAATGCTCTCCGCCGGGGCCGATTCCCCACAGGGGTTGCGGCGAAAGGTCACCAGCCCGGGTGGAACTACCCAAGCTGCCATCGCACACCTCGACGAGCATCGAGTTGGCGAGACATTTGCCGCCGCCATCGCCGCCGCAGAGCAAAAAAGTCGCGAGCTCGGCGTTTAAATCTTTCTTTTATCCGCGACTGCCGCGCAGCCTGAGCTGTAGATGTAGCCGATTGTATCGATTGCACAGCGATCATTTTTGCTGAGTCATGATCAGTCCCGGAATATTCCGGCCGATGCTGACTACTATACGTACAGCACCTGAGGGCACGGGTCGTGGCACGCGGAGTGCAAACCAGCTACGTCCGGTATCATGCTCAATTAACTGGCGCCATCCGGTAGTGCTTTTGTTCTGGGAGAATCGTGCGAAAGACAACTTTGTCCGGCACCAACGGGGCGTTTCGTCTCGAGGGTCTTGAATCTCGTCAATTATTGTCGGTCTCGTTTCTCGGCGGTGCGAATTCCGCCCCCGCTTGGAACCGCGCGCCTTCCCCCGCCGCCTCGGCCCCATTATTCCATTCCACCCATTCGACCGCCAAAGCAACTCCTGCCCGGAAAGCGCGCGCCTCCGCCGCCGCGCCCCTCACCATCACCGGCAACGCCGACGTCACCAGCACGCCCGGCAACGAGATGGAAGCGCAGGTCGCGATCAATCCAACCGACCCGAACAACGTCGTCTCGGTTTCCTTCACCGATGTAAACCACGGCGCAGCCGTCACCATCCGCCGCAGCTTCGACGGCGGCCATGCATGGTCCGTCATGTCATGGGGCTCGGATCAGGACGGCTTCGGCGTTACACCGCGCCCCGACGCCCGCGTCGCCTTTGATGCCTACGGCAACCTCTACGTCGCCTACACCGTTGCCGTCAGCCGCACCCAGATCAACGTCGTCGTCATCCGCAGCACCGACGGGGGCGCAAGCTTCTTCGGCCTCGCCTCTGCCGTCGGCAGCCCCAACATCGATCCCGACGCGCCCTGGCTTACCACCGGTCAAAGCTCGGCAAAAAAATCCCGCCAGGCCATCTGGATCAGCTTTACCGATTACGCCTCGCACCGCCTGATGATCGTCGGCGCAACCTCCTCCGGCCTCGGCAGCTTCAGCGGATGGGGGACGCCGCAACGCGTCAGTGACTCCTGGGGCTCCTACTCCAATGTCGCCGTCGGTCCCAACGGACAAGTCGCCGTCGCCTGGCAATCCGGCGAAAGCGGACAGGGACCGAACCAGATCATGTTCGACGTCGATGCCGGCGGAACCGGCGCCAGATTCGGCAAGGACCGCACGGTAACCACCACAAATGTCGGCGGCTGGGACTACATTCCCGCCCAACCCGATCGCAGCATCGACGCCGAGGTCAAGCTCGCCTTCGACAACAGCGGCAGCAAAACCACCGGCCGCCTTTACCTCACCTACACCAATGAGATCGGCGACGAAAGCAACAACACCGACATCTACGTCACCAGCTCCGACAACTTCGGCGCTTCGTGGAGCAAACAGATCCGCGTGAATGACGACGCCACCCGCAGCAGCCAGTTCCTCCCCACGCTTGCCGTCGATCAAACCACCGGCGCTGTCGGCCTAAGCTGGCTCGACGCCCGCAACAGCCCCCAGAATAACACCGCCCAGCTCTATGCCACCGTCAGCCTCGATCACGGCCTGACCTTCGCCCCCAACGTCCGCGTGTCGGCCGGCACATCCAACCAGACCAACGCCAACCCCTCCACCGACGACCTCGACTACGGCGACAATGGCGGCATGGCCTTTTACGGCGGCAGGATGATCCCCGTCTGGTCCGACAATTCCAATGCCGCCGGCGGCAACCCCGAAGGCCCCAATTCCAAATTCGACGTCTACAGCGCCGTGATCAACGTGAACGCGTAGTGACTGCGTGTCCGACGACAGACGTCAGGGCCTCAACATCTCCATCACGATCCTGAACTTCGTCTCCTGATGCTCATACGGCACCTCGTGCTTGTGGAACGGGTATACCTCGATCTGCTTCTCCGCCGTCACGTGATTGTAAACCCCATACACGCTGCTCGGCGGGCAGATGTCGTCCCACAAACAATTGCTCACCACCGTTCGACACTGAATCCACGGCGCCAGGTTCAAGCAATCGCAGTAGCTCAGCGTCCGCGTCACGTCTTCGTACAAGTGCGGGAAGTTCTTCAGAAACCCCGGAATCTCCGGATACGGTCCGGCCTGTGCAATCTGGATCGACCTTTTGAAGTCACACAAAACGGCACATCCGGCAGCGCCAGGGTCGGCTTGTCCGACAACGCCGCCACCGCCAGCGAAATGCCGCCCCCCTGGCTCACACCGGTGACCGCCAAACGTGTCGAGTCCACCTCTTCGCGGTCCGCGAGCAGCTCCAGCGCGCGCAGCGCGTCGGCGTAAACGTACCGGTAGTAATAGCTCGCCGGGTCGCGCACGCCGCGCGTCATCCAGCCCACAAAATGCCCCTCCGCCGGCGCTGACAGATCCTGCGATTGCCCATTCTGTCCCCGGCAATCCATGCTCAGCACACAAATGCCTTGTGACGCATAATGCAGCATGTCCAGCGGCCGCGTCCCACGATTGCTGTACCCGTGGTAAATGCACATCCCCGGAAACGTCCCGTTCGCCTCCGGCCGCACATACCACCCCGCCACGCGCCCGCCGCCAAACCCGTCAAACCGAACCGCGTAGCACTGCAGCCCCCTGGCCGTCAACCGATACGGCACCAGCTCCGCGTTCAATGGCTGCTTCAGCGCGTCCGCC
>JBBRIN010000205.1:0-6832 GCA_038221115.1 Tepidisphaerales bacterium | reverse complement strand
GACTCTACCGACGCGCGCCTCGCTGGCAGTGTCTTTCGTCAGCAGCTGGTAATGCAGCGGGGCGCTCAAGGGGGTGGAAGGGTAGCGGAGGCGTGGGTGGGAGGCAATTGCTATGCGTCCCTTCGGCAAACGGGGCGGCGGGTCTGGCTCAGGGAGTGGACCGAGCAGCGAATCGCTCAGCGGAGTCGCAGGCGCTCAAGGATTTGAGTCACAGCCATATCTAGGCTGAGTCGATCTGTGTGGAGAGTGAGGTCGGCGCTCGTCGGGTCCTCGTAGGTCGCGGAAAGTTCTTGAGACGGGGAGAGCCGTTGATCGTTGGTGCCGGTGGTATCCCGTTCGCGGCAGATCTCAACGGGGCAGGCCAGATAGACTTCGAGGAACTGCTCCGCGCCGATTACTTGCTTGGCCTTTTTCCGAACGGAGTCATGCGGCGCCACGAAAGCCAGGATCGTGATCAAGCCCGAATCGTTTAGCAGCTTCGCGACTTCAGCGGAACGGCGGAGGTTTTCGGAGCGGTCGTCGGCGGTGTAACCTAAATCGCGGGAGAGGCCTTGGCGCATGTCGGGTCCGTAGAGCACGGTAACGGCGCGGCCGAGGTCCCAGAGCATTTTTTCCAGCGCGTAAGCGATCGTCGCTTTCCCGGAGCCGGGCAGGCCATAAAGAAGAATCGTGAAGGGTTGGTGGCCGAAGCGCTCGGCGCGCTGGGCGGGGGTGATTTGGGACTCGTGGGTTTTAAAGTGGCCGGCGACGGGGGCGTGGGACCAATGGTCGCCGTGAGCGCCTTCAGCGGCGGCATGGGGCTCCAGGAGCATTCCGGCGGCTACGGTCGTGTTGGTGAGACGATCGATGAGGATGAAGGCGCCGGTCGCGGGATTTACTTTGTAAGCATCGTAGGCGAGGGGTTGATTGAGGCTCAGGGAAACGTGGGCGACTTCGTTCATCGCGAGTTGAGAAGCGGGGCGGCGCTCCAGCGTGTTGACGTCGATGCCGTAGCGGATCTGGTCGACCTCACCGGCGACGGTGCGGGTAGTTTGCTTGAGCCAATAGGGGCGGCCGGGGAGGAGGGGTTTTTCGGCCATCCAGACGAGCATGGCCTCGGCGTGGGCGGAAACGTGAGGCTGGTCGGCGGGATGGACGAGCATGTCGCCGCGCGAGACGTCGATCTCGTCTTCGAGGGTGACGGTGACGGCCATGGGGGAAAAGGCCTGATCGAGCTGGCCGTCGTAGGTGGAGATGGATTTGATCCGCGAGCGTTTGTTGGAGGGGAGGGCGAGGACGTCATCGCCCTTGCGGAGGATGCCGGAGGCAATGGTGCCGGAGAAGCCGCGGAAGTCGAGGTTGGGGCGCAGGACGTATTGGACCGGGAAGCGCATGTCGGCGAGGTTTCGGTCGGAGGCGATGTGGACATTTTCCAGGTGGGCCAGGAGAGGCGCGCCCTGGTACCAGGGCATTGCGGCGGATTTGTCGACGACGTTGTCGCCGTTCAAGGCGGACATGGGGATGAAGACCACGTCGGGGATGCCGAGCATGGCGACGAAGCCCTCATAGGCATTGCGGATCTCGTTGAAGCGCGCTTCGGAGAAGTCGACGAGGTCCATCTTGTTGATCGCGACGACGATGTGGCGGATGCCTACCAGGGAGACGATGAAGGAATGCCGTTTGGTCTGGGACATGACGCCGTGCCGCGCGTCGATGAGGATGATCGCCAGTTGGCAGGTGGAGGCGCCGGTGGCCATGTTGCGGGTGTACTGCTCGTGGCCGGGCGTGTCGGCGATGATGAACTTCCGCTTATCGGTGGAGAAGTAGCGGTAGGCGACATCGATGGTGATGCCTTGCTCACGTTCGGCTTTGAGGCCGTCGGTGAGTAGGGCGAGATCGACCCCCCCCACCCCCCCTGCTTCGCCGGTGGTGCCGAATTTGGCGGAGTCGCGTTTGACGGCGGCAAGCTGATCCTCGTAGATCATTTTGGTGTCGTGGAGGAGGCGGCCGATGAGGGTGGACTTGCCGTCGTCGACGGAGCCGCAGGTGAGGAAGCGGAGGAGCTCCTTTCGCTGATGGCGGTCAAGGTAGGCCTGAATGTCTTCGATTTGATCGGCGACCATCTAGAAATAACCCTCGCGCTTTTTCTGTTCCATGGAACCCGCTTCATCGTGATCGATCATCCGACCCTGGCGCTCGCTGTTTTTGGCTACGAGCATTTCCTGGATGATCTCGGGCAACGTGGTGGCTGATGATTCGATCGCGCCCGTGAGGGGATAGCAGCCCAGGGTGCGGAAGCGGACGCGCTTCGTTTGAGGTTGTTCGCCAGGACTCAGCTTCATCCGATCGTCGTCCACCATCAGGAGCGTGCCGTCGCGCGTGACGACTTTCCGCTCGGCAGCGAAATACAGGGGAACGATCGGAATGCTCTCGAGGTGGATGTACTGCCAGACGTCCAATTCCGTCCAGTTGGATAAGGGGAAGACGCGGATGGATTCGCCCTTGTTGACCTTCCCGTTGTAAAGGTTCCAAAGCTCGGGGCGCTGGTTCTTGGGGTCCCACTGGTGCAGGCGATCGCGGAAGGAATAGACGCGCTCCTTGGCACGGGATTTTTCCTCGTCGCGGCGGGCGCCGCCGAACGCGGCGTCGAAACCGTATTTGTTCAGGGCCTGCTTCAGCGCCTCGGTCTTCATGACGTTCGTGTACTTGTTGGAGCCCCAGTCGAAGGGGTTGGCGCCGGCGGCAAGGCCTTCGTGGTTGATGTATTCGATCAGCTCCAGGCCGTTCTCCTCTACGAAACGGTCGCGGAAGGCAATCATCTCACGGAACTTCCATGTGGTGTTCACATGCATCAGCGGGAATGGAAGGCGGCCGGGGTGGAATGCCTTCTGGGCCAGACGGACCATCACGGCGGAGTCTTTTCCGATCGAGTAGAGCATCACCGGATTTTGGAACTCGGCGGCGACCTCGCGGATGATGTGGATGGACTCGGCCTCAAGCTGCTTGAGGTGGGTGAGGTTGTATTTGCCTGGCGCGGCGGGGGCGATGGTTGAGACAGTGGTCAAAATCGTAAGTCCTTACGTCTGGCGTCGGTGAATTCTAGGCGAAGTGATGGAGATTAGGGCGGCATCGATAGGCAAGCAAGTGAGAGGCCTGGCATCGCGTGTGACGGCCATTTCATGCGGGTGACGGAGAGCCCGAGGGGCTGTATGTTGGGGTCGATGGCGAAGGATCAGGAGTTTCATGCTCGGGGAGAGGCGGTGGGGCAAACACTTGGCGGAGCGGTGCGGCAGTGGATGCGAGGGATGAGCACTGGGGAAGTAAAGCGGCTGCTTACCGAGCGTCATGTGCAGGTGAATGGCAACTTGTGCGTCGATGAATTGCGGCGGCTCAAAGAGGGCGACGTCGTACATGTGTTTGAGCAGCCTCGCGCGGCGGTGCCGACGGCGAAGGACGTGCGAGTGCGGTACGTGGACGCAGATTTGATGGTGGTGGAGAAGCCGGCGGGGATGACAACGTTGCGCCACGCCGAAGAGAAGGGGTGGGACGATCGGCGGAGACAGAAGCAATTGACGTTGGAAGAGGTGCTTCAGGGGATGTTGCCGGGAGTGATGAAGGACAACGCATCGCGCGCGGCGGGACATCCACTGTTACGAAAGAAGGCAGCGAAGTCGAAGGATACGAAGGGGCAGGCGATGCGGGGTGGCGGCTCACCAAGGGTGCGTGCGGTGCATCGGCTGGATCGCGACACCAGCGGGCTGATGATCTTTGCCCTCTCCACGCGGGCGGAGCAGGCGCTGGTGGCGGCGTTCAAGGGACATGCCGTTCAGCGCGCCTATTTGGCGGTGGCGCACGGGCGGATGAAGGGAGCGCGGATGATCGAGAGCTGGATAGTGCGCGACCGCGGGGATGGCATGCGCGGGAGCGATCCGCGCGGGGCCGATGCGCCGGAGGGGCAGCGGGCAGTGACGCATCTGGAGGTCATGGAGCCGCTGGGTGATTACACCGTCGTGCGTTGCCGGCTGGAGACCGGACGGACCCATCAAATCCGCATTCATTTGGCGGAGAGCGGGCACATGTTGTGCGGCGAGCGCGTCTACGTGCGGCCAGCGGCGGGTCGACCCGTCGTTGACGATGAGAGCGAAGCGCCGCGGCACGCGCTGCACTCGGCTGAATTGGAGTTCGTGCATCCCGTGAGCGGGGCGCGGATGAAGTTCAGCTCATCATGGCCGGCGGATCTGGCGAAATGGTTAGAGGGGATGAGGACGAGGCACCTCTGAATCTGGGCGGCGCGTTGAGGGGCCATTCATTTACTTAGCAGGGCGCATCCGTTAGACATATCGCGCTTCACAGGAGCAGATATGATGCGCTGGGCGAGTGTGGTGGTCGCCGCGATGGCTCTGGCCGTCGGCGGGTGCAGCGAGCAGCGGGTATTCACGATCTCCACGCGCCCCGCGCCTGGAAACATTCAGGTCGACGGCGCGGACAAGGGGCAAAGCCCGGTGACGCTGCCTCTGACCTTTGACAGCCGCAAGGCGAGCTTTCGGGTGGATGCGGCGCGGCGTGGATACAAGGACCAGAGCGTCGAGGTCACGCGCAAGACCGATCTGAACCTGGTGATTGACCTCAAGCCGCTGACGCGGCGGGTGAGTTTCACGATCCGGCCCTTCCCGGCAAAGCTGGCAGTCAACGGCAAAGCGGTGAGCCCTGCGCCGATAGCGGCGTACGCGACAGAGTTGGAATTCACACTTGACGCCTCGAACAAATGGACCAGCTATCGGATCAGTGCTGAGCGGCCGGGGTTTCAGCCGGTGGAGCGCACGATCACCTGGACGGACCCGGACCCGTCCTACACGCTGACGCTGGAGCCGATGCGGAAGGACGTGACCATCACGACAACGCCATCGGGGGCGAAGCTGATGCTGGATGATGAGGAGATTGGCACGAGCCCGCTGACGTATCGCGGGAGCGACAACAAGGGGGCGGCGTTTTATATCGACCCGCAGACGAACCAATGGAATGAATACCGTCTGCGCGCGGCGAAACCGGGATATGACCCGGTGGATGCGAAGATCAGTTGGGATGATGCAAAGAGCGATTTCACGGTGGAGCTTAAGCCGCGCAGCAAAACCGTCCGGGTGGTTACAAACCCTCCAGGGGCCGTAGTAAGCGTGGATGGGAACGAGTTGCTCCGCGATGCGACGGGAGCGAGCACGGCAACGCTGATATTCCCGCCGGTGAACGATAAGGGCGACCTGAAGGCATACAGCGCGACGGCCTCGAAAAAGACGGCGGATGCGGAATGGGAGCCGCTGACATTCGCCATCGGCTGGCAGGACGGGAAATCGGAATACAACGTCTCATTGAAAGAGATCAAGACCGTGCCGGTCGCGCTCGTGGTGGCCGAGCCGAAGCGCGGCGACGACGGGTGGACGATCGCGCGGAAGGCAATTCTCACAACGGCGATGAAGAACGTGAGCGAGGGGCTGGTGAAGGAGCAGCCGGTCCGGCTGACGACCAACCTGCCGAAGGGGTCCATCATCGATTCGCTGGCGATTTCGCCGGATGGATCGAAGCTGATCTTCGCGGCGATCCAATCGCGCGGGGAGAACGATTTGCGATCGCAATTGCTGGCGATCAACGCCGAGGGCAGCGGCGGCGTCGAAAGCTTTTCCGACGGCAAAAGCCTAGACCTGCAACCGTGCTTCACGCCGGACGGCAAGAACATCGTCTTCTCCTCCAACCGCGGTGGGCGGCGGCTGAGCGTGTGGATGATGTCAGCGGCGGGCGCGCCGGGGATCACTCAGTTGACGAACGATGACAACAACGACGTGTGGCCCAGCATCGACGCGGCGCGGCACCTGTTTTATCAGGCGTTTGTCGATACCCGGCCTGATCCGCGGATCTTCATGACGGAGCTGGGAAAGACGACGCGGACCGATCTTACGCAGGCTGGAGGGTACCAGCCGCGCGTCAGCCCGGAGGCAAAACCCGACTCGGCGACGCTGCTGTTCACGAACGTGAACGAGAAGACGGGAAAGCGGGAACTGTTTACGCTGCGCACGGACGGCGGGATCCCGGAGAACATCACCAACTCACCGGATGCCGACGATTTTGATGGAACGTGGAATCACGAGGGAACGAAACTGGCATTCACTTCTGACCGAGGCGTTGACGAGGAGCAGCGGCACAACTTCGATATCTGGTTGATGGACCTGGCACACCCCGGCCAGCCGACACAGTTGACGACGAATGGAAGCTGGGACGATTGCCCCGTGTGGGATCCGAGCGGGAAGTGGATTTATTTTCGTTCAAACCGCGGCGGGGAGTGGGGGATTTGGAAGATCGCGGTTCGGTAATTTCAGATCACCACGAAGGCGCGAAGTTACGAAGGAACACACGAAGAAATCAACAGAGTTTTCTTCGTGCTGCTTCGCGCCTTCGTGACTTCGTGGTGGTGTTCGTTCTTTTTCAGGCCGACTCGGCGCCGGCATCCTGACTGGGGGGCTGGCGGAAGTCGGTGGATCCGCGGGGGACTCCGATGGCGAAGTCGATTTCGCTGTTGATCTCGGCACCGACCAGAAGCACGACGGCGTCGATGTAGAAAAGCAGCAGCAGGATCGCGACGCCACCGACGGTGCCGTAGGTTTTGTCGTACCGCCCCCATTTGTCGACGTAGAAGCGGAACAGCAGGCCGAGGACGAGCCACATGGTGAGCGTGAAGACGGAGCCAGGGGTGATGATGTGAAAGCGCTGGCGGACGGAGGGGCCGAAGTAATACGTGACGGCGACGGTGGCCATCAGTAGCAGAACGGCCAGCGAATAGCGCGCGATGTTCCAGGTCCAGATCACG
>JBBRIN010000204.1:0-6838 GCA_038221115.1 Tepidisphaerales bacterium | reverse complement strand
ATCGCCACCCTCTTCAGCTCCATCAATTGGCCCCGCCTGCGCCCCAGCCCGGCATTGCTCGCAACCCAACCCGGCAAGGCCGACGCCAAGCGCTTCGTCTCCGCATCCGCTACCGAAACCGGCGACCTCGCCCTCCTTTATTTACCCGTGGGCGGGAGCATCGAACTCGCCGAAAATCGCATCCGCGGCACGCGCGCGCAATGGTTCGACCCCCACAGCGGCGATCGCCGCGACGCCGACATTGGCCCGACCGGTGGATGTTCCGCCCCCGATAGCGAAGATTGGCTCCTCATGCTCACCAAACCCTGACCGCGTCCTTACCCAACGGAGATCACCATGTCTTTCACCCTTCAACTCGGCCAACCAGCCCCCGACTTCAACCTCCCCGGCGCGGACGGCAAATCCCATTCGCTGGCCAGTCTCAAAGACGCCAAGGTGCTGGTCGTCGCCTTCACCTGCAACCACTGTCCCTATGTCATCGGCAGCGAGGACCGCATCAACCGCTTCGTCGCCGACTACGCCGGCCGCGGCGTCGCGTTCGTCGCCATCAACTCCAACGAAACCGAAAACCATCCCACCGATTCCCTCGAACACATGATCCAGCGCGCCCAGGACAAAGGCTTCCGCTTCCCCTATCTGCGCGATGGCTCTCAAAAGGTCGCCCTCGCCTACGGCGCGCTCCGCACCCCGCACTACTACGTCTTCGACGCCGACCGCAAGCTCCGATACACCGGCCGCATGGACGACAACCCGCGCACAGCCGGTCAGGAAACGACCCATGAGCTGCGTGACGCCGTCGATGATCTGCTCGCCGGAAAGCCAATCCGTCAACCCATAACCAACCCCATCGGCTGCAATGTCAAATGGCAAGGCAAGCCGCACAAGTGGATGCCTCCCGAGGCATGCGACCTGATCTGACAACTCCTTGACATTCCGCAATGCCCTATCGAAGCTACGCATCGATTTGGCGGGCTGTTTTCTGCCGCGTCCGGCGACGCGCATTTCGCGAAGCGAGGAGAAACGTCATGGCCGTGAAATATGGAATCATCGGTTGCGGGGCGATCGCGCAGCGGCGTCACATTCCCGAATGTGTCGCCAACCCCGAATCCAAGCTGGTCGCCCTGGCCGACCCGATCCAGGATCGCGTCGAAGAACTGTCGACTAAATTCGGCAGCAAGGCCTACACCGATTACAAGGAGATGCTTAAGCAGCCCGACATCGAAGCCGTCATCGTGGCCGGCCCAAACAGCCTGCACGCCCAGCAGTCAATCGACGCCCTCAGCGCCGGCAAGCACGTCCTTTGCGAAAAGCCCATGGCCACCAATCGCGAAGACGCCAGGGCCATGATGGACGCCGCGAAGAAGGCCGGCAAATATCTCATGATCGGCCTCAACCAGCGCCTGATGCCCCCGCACGTCAAAGCCAAAAAAATCCTCCAGAGCGGCGTGCTCGGCAACGTACTCGCCTTCCGCACCGCCTTTAAGCACCCCGGCCCCGAGGGCTGGTCCGTCGACGCCGGCAAAAGCTGGTTCTTCAAAAAGGGCCAGGCGTTCATGGGCGTCACCGGCGATTTGGGCGTCCACAAGGCCGACCTGCTCCGCTGGCTCCTCGGCCAGGAATTCGTCGAAGTCTCCGGCTTCGTCTCCACCCTCGACAAGCGCGACGGTGAAGGCGCCCTGATCGACCTCGACGACAACGCGCTGCTCACCCTCAAGACCGACAAGGGCGTCATCGGCTCGATGATCCTCTCCTGGACCAACTACGGCGCTGAAGAAAACTACACCGTTCTGTACTGCCAGAAGGGCGTCCTCTCTCTCGGCACCGACCCCACCTACGGCGTCATCGTCGACTACCGCAACGGCGAAAAGGAACTGCACAAAGTCGGCGAGATGTCCACCAATATCAAGCAGGTCGCCAGCGGCATCATCGATGCCTTCACCCAATCGATCGCCACGAAGACGCCGCCCGAGATCGACGGCATGGAAGGGTATCGCTCGCTCGACGTCATCCTCTCGGCGATGGAAGCCGCCAAGAGCGGAGAGACGAAGAAGATCACCGTGACGTAACTTAAGCGGAAGTGATCGTCGCTTGCCGAGCCACCGGCACCGGCGACAAGGCAGGCATCTCAAGGATCGCCCGGATCATGTTCATCCCCGGAATCTCCACAACCTCCACCGGCGCGGGCAGCATCAGCGGCTCTCGCTTTACCGCCGCCACCTGCAGCGCGGCAGCTCTCGCCGCATCCGCCTTGCTCGCAGCACGCCGGCGCGCCATCAGTCGGCCGTAATACCCGGGATTGCGCTCCCGGAATTGCCGCTGACGCTCGGCATTCGACATGGGTGGGGGTAGAAGCACCATCGCACCCTGAGCATCGGTTCGCCGCGCCGCAGACTTCAGCCACACACCCCGTTCCGAGTAAATCGCAGTCGATCATCGTGGAAACGCACCTTGGCGTAACGAAACTGCGCCGCGTCATAACGCAACCCCACGTTGTCATAACGGAAGTGGGCAGCGTCATAACGGCGCTTCACTTTGTCATAACGCAACGTCGCAGTGTCATAACGCAACGTCGCAGTGTCATAACGGGACTTCGGCTTGTCATAACGGAACCTCGCAGGGTCATAACGAGGCTTCGCAGTGTCATAACGGAACTGCGAGATGTCATAACAAGCGTGCGCGTCGGCCGGACGAAACGGAGCGTTGTCATAACGAAGCTTCAGGGATTCGTCGTAACGCGGTGAAGTTTCGTTACTCCGGCTCGCGCATCCGCCAGGGCGCGTGGAGTTTTGGGGTCGCCCGGAGAGAAATAACGGATGACATTCTCTGGCGGGTCACGCGCCAAGGGAGGTTGGACGAAGAACAAACTATTAACGCGACGCGGACCCATCCAGAGTATAGGCTGGTTAGTGGGCCGCCGGTGAGCGGCAAACTCACAACTTCCCGTAGACATGCACGACGCGAGAGCCCAACTGCTCTTCGAACCTTTTGACGAAAGCCTGAGTGAATTGCGCCCAGTTCCAGAACTCGAAGCCCAAATCGCCGAATGCCCACGGCGGATCATGTTGCCATTCGACAATCGGCCGCGAAAGTCCGCAGGCAGGGCATGCAAGCATGCCTGGGCCGCTCCGCTTAAACCATTCGCCCACGGCATCGCTCCAACCACCGGGTGGCTCAAACTTCGACTTACAAGCGGAGCAGAACAACTCGAATCCGCCCTGACCGCTGTGGAACACCGTCCGCTTGGTGATAACCGCGAACCCGTTCGACCAGAGGCCGAGCAAATGCGGATCGGCCCTTCCCGTCGCCTTGGTGTATTGCGGTCCGGGCGGGTGGCCGACATCAGCGCCTAAGACGCAGTCCTTCGTCTCGGGAGACACGATTTCTTCTGCGATCAGCCATGAGCGCATGCGGTCGCCCTCGGCGTTCGCTCGATCCGCCGCTAGGTCCGGTGCGACGAGATTTTGGAACCAATCACCCATGCGAACGCGCGGCGGTCTTCAGGCCCACTAACGTAATGCAGTTTCATCTGACCCCCCGCGCAGATTAGCATCCGCTGCGGGGCAACACGGGGGATTATGTCCTCGGGTGGGGTGGGCGGCAAGTTTTCGCTTGACGGGCTCGCGACTTTCAAGCGATTCGGCGCCGTCTTGCCTGATCTTTGGCCGCTCGACTGCCTCACTTGCATTACCCCCACCCCCGAATAGACTTCCCGCGTCTACAAATCGGACATCTCTTTTCAACGGAGGAGCCAGCCGATGCCCACCAGCAAGCCGTCAATGAATGTTTGCCTCATCGGCCACAAATTCATGGGCCGCACCCACAGCAACGCCTATCTGAAGGTGGACAAGTTTTTCGATCTCCCCGTCAAGCCCATCATGCACACCATCGCCGGCCGAAACGCCGCGGAACTTGAAGAGTTCGCCCAGCGCTGGGGCTGGCAGCGAACGTCGACCGACTGGCGGGGCGCGATCGCCGACCCCGCTGTCAATCTTGTAGACATCGGCACCCCCAACAACATGCACCGCGAGATGGCCATCGCCGCGCTGGAAGCCGGCAAGCACGTCGCGTGCGAAAAACCCCTCGCCCAGAATTTAGCCGAAGCCAAGGAGATGCTCGCCGCCGCCCGTAAGGCCAAAGGGAGCGAAACCTTCGTCTGGTACAACTATCGCCGCGTTCCCGCCGTCGCCCTCGCGCATCAGCTCTTCAAGGCGGGCAAGATCGGCAAGGTGTATCACATCCGAGCCTACTACCTTCAGGACTGGGCCGGCCCCAGCGTTCCCCTCATCTGGCGATTCAGCAAAGCCGTCTCGGGTTCCGGCGCAAACGGAGATCTCGGCGCTCACATCATCGACATGGCCCGCTTCATCACCGGCGACGAGTTTGCCGAAGTCGTCGGCGCGATGACCGAAACCTTCATCAAGGAGCGCGAGATCCCCCAGCAGGGCTCCGCCGGCGGCATCGCAGCAGGTGCAGCGGCCACCAAGGGAAAAATGGGCAAGGTCGATGTGGACGATGCCACCCTTTTCCTCGCCCGTATGAAAAGCGGCGCCGCCGTCAGCGTCGAGGCGACCCGCTTTGCCACCGGCTACCAGAACAAGAACGGCCTGGAGATCCACGGCGAAAAGGGCGCGCTCCGCTTCAATTTCGAGGACATGAACCACCTTTCGTTCTACGACGCCACCGCCGAACGCAAAGTGCAGGGCTGGAGCGAAATCATGGTCACCCACGGCGGCGACCATCCCTACGCCGCCAACTGGTGGCCCGACGCCCACATCATTGGCTATGAGCACGGTTTTATTAACCAGGTTGCCGACATGATGAGCGTTCTGGGCGGCAAGGCCCCGGTCGTGCCTCTGCCCGACTTCGAGGACGCCTACAAAACCCAACTGGTGCTTGAAGCCGCCTCCCTCAGCGCCGAGCAGCGCCGGCCCGTTAAAATCGCCGAGCTGGAGAGTAACGCGTAGCATGGGCGGCTCGCCCATGAGTTGCGGTATGCCGCAACATTGGCCGGTACTCCGGCCAAGAAAGCAAGAGCGCAGCGATCTTCCCTCTTGTTGCCAAAAACTTCCCCCTGCCTCGATTCCCCCACCTCCGGTTACACTACGCACCGACTTTTCCCCGTTGCCCGACATCCCCGAGGAGACCCCCATGCCTTCCCCCCACCCCTCCCGCGCCCTTCGCCGCCTGTTGCTCGTCCCCGCCGCATTCGCGCTGTTCCTGGCCGGCTGCACGAAGACCACCAGCCAGGTCGGTCAAAAGGCGCAGGAGCAGCCAAAGGATGAGCCGCAACTCGCCGCCGACGTCGGCGGGCGCGTCCGCGACATCATCGGCAAAGTGCAGAAGCTCCAGGAAACCTCCAGCCAGTTGCCGGGCGACACGGCCGACGAGCACCGCAGGCTGATGCACGAATCGTTCGCGGCCTTGACGCAGATCCTTCCCCTGATGGAAGGCGATCAACAAAGCGGCGAGTTCCGCCAGGGCCTGCGCATCCTCGACAGCTCGCGGCAGCAGTTGGCCGGCGCATCCAAGGGCCTGGCGGTTGAGCCCACCGTCGGCCAGGGACTTCGCGCAGCAGTCCGGCTGATCGGCGACGTGAACCGCGTCGTCTTCAACAACGACGCTCAGATCACCAAATCGCTCGATGGCCTTCAGCAGCGCGTCGACGAGCTCGACTCGGTGCATGGCCCGCTCAATCGGGTCGTCGCCTCCCAATCGATGCGCCAGACCGCGGCGCTGCTCCAGCAGATGTCGGCCACACTCGCTGAAAGGGCGGGCGTCGAAAGTAAACCCGCCGCCGCGCCCGCCGCCAAGCCCGACGCCGCCGGCGCCGCGGCCTTGCAGTAGGGGGGCGCGGGATTGCGATGTCGTGGACGTCCCTTTGTGAATTAACCGAGCTGAATGAGGGCCAGGGAAAGTACGTGCAGATCGGGGGCTTCGAAATCGCCGTCTTCCTGCACGGCGGAAAAGTCTACGCCCTCGACAACCGCTGCCCCCACGCCGGCGCAAACCTTGCCGGCGGCTCCATCGACCGCGACTGCGTCGTCTGCCCCAAGCATTGCTGGCCGTTCCGCCTCGACAACGGCCAGCTCCGCGACACGCCCGGCGTCGCCGTCGATACTTACCGCGTCCGCCTCCTCGAGCGCGACAATTTCCCCACCCTGGTACAGGCGGATCTGCCGATTTATTGAATAATTCGGCCTCACCTGTCATTCTGAGGTACTCCGAAGAATCTGCGCCACCCCACGAACGTTCCCAATGATGTTTCACATACGATTTTCCATGCGACCCCCCGTTCTCCTCACCCTCCTCCTGCTCAACGTCCTCCCCGCCTGCGCCCAACAATCTGCCACGCGCCCTTTCCCCGGCGTCACCTATGTCCATGAAGTCCGCAAAGACCCACCCCTCCACCTGCACATCGCCACCGTTGATCTGACCGACCCCGCCGTCCACGTCGTCGTCTCGCGCGCCGGTGAGACCCCCGACGAAAAGGGCGAATGGTCCACCACCTTGATGCGCCCCAGCCAGATCGCCGAGCGCGACAAGCTGGATGTTGCGGTCAACGGCGACTTCTTCATCAGCAAGACCGTCCTCAAGACGCCGCTGCGCAACGTGCCGTACTTCGTCGGCAACTGGGCCAACACCTGCGGCTGGGCGATGAGCAACGGCGAACTCTGGTCGACCCGCGCCGCCCCGGCAAGCCTCCTCGTCGACGACCGCGGCAAGGTCAGCATCGTGCGCCTGGGCGGCCGTCCTCCCGCCGATACCCGCCAGATCGTTTCGGGCATGTCGATGATCGTCGAGCGCGGCCGGAACGTCGGCACCCAAACCGAGCCGCCCG
>JBBRIN010000203.1:0-6879 GCA_038221115.1 Tepidisphaerales bacterium | reverse complement strand
CGTGACGATGATCGTGGTGAAGGTGCAATAGCCCTGCCAATCGCGTCATCGTGTGGGTATCATTCATCGCTCCGGAGTGGGCCATATGCCGAATTCATTGCAACAACGGATCGCGCTGCTCGAACAAGAAATGGCGCAACTCAAACGGCAACTGAGCGGCGGAGAAGACAAGCCGTGGTGAGAGAGAATCTGGGGAACCTTCGCAAACGACCCGGCGTTTGAGGAGGCTATGCGCTTGGGCAGAGAATAGGCGTATCAGCATACAGCGCAGCCCAACGCGATGGGTCGATCCCGCGTTCGTCGACACCGCGTGCGGTTTCATCCGGTCGCTTCCATGACGCTTCGCGAGACGGCGCGCCCGCAATTCTAATAACGACGGCGAATCCTACGACGGCCGATGTTTCGATGATACAATCAAATGAT
Organism: Tepidisphaerales bacterium; assembly: GCA_038221115.1. Taxonomy (GTDB): domain Bacteria; phylum Planctomycetota; class Phycisphaerae; order Tepidisphaerales; family Tepidisphaeraceae; genus JANXVV01. The sequence goes on along the minus strand of JBBRIN010000203.1, from coordinate 6,456 downwards.
GCCCTCATCCCCTACCACGATGACCCCGTTAGACCGGCTGCTGGACCGGGTGACCGATTGTTTCACCCCTGACGTGGCCAAGCGCCTCGTTGAGCTTCGCCCCGATCCCGACACTCAAGCCAGAATCAATGACCTGGCAGCGAAGGCCAACGACGGCCAACTGTCGGCGAGCGAAGAGCGGGAGTATTCTGAATTCGTGGAAGCCATTGACCTGGTGTCGATCCTCCAAGCCAAGGCGCGGCGGATTCTGGCGGCGCGGGGCATGTGATGGACGCCGGCATACCTAGTGGCGTACGTGAGCGGGCGCAGCCACGCTGCGAATACTGCGGCCTTCCCCAGGCTGCCGTCCTCTTCGCGTTCCAGATCGAGCACGTGATTGCCAGGCAGCATCGCGGCTCGGACGACCCCTCCAACCTCGCGCTGGCGTGCGATCGCTGCAACCTGCACAAGGGAACCAATCTCTCCGCAATCGATCCGATCAGCGGAAACATCGTCGCAATCTTCAACCCGAGAAAAGATCGCTGGCACGAACATTTCGAACTGCAAGGCGCGGTCATTCTCGGCTTGACCGAGGTCGGGCGCGCGACGCTCGCGCTCTTGAAGATGAATGTGGAACACCGCGTCCGGCTGCGAACCGAGCTAAATGGCGTCATGGCGCTGACGCCGCCGAAAATGGGCTAACGTTCCAACCGTATCGCCACGGCAGGCGCCGTCTTCACGCCGCCCCCCGGTCCCCAAACAGTTGTCGCTCGTAAAGCTGCTGATAAACCAGGCAAGTCTTCAGCAGCTCCGCGTGCTTCCCCTGCCCGACGATCTCTCCCTTCTCCATCACGATGATCGTATCCGCGCTCAGAATCGTGCTGAACCGGTGGGCGATGACGAAGGTGGTTCGCTCATGCATCAGGCTTTCGATCGCCTGTTGAATCAGATGCTCCGACTCGGCGTCCACCTGGCTCGTCGCCTCATCCAGAATCAGGATCGGCGTCTGGCGAAGAATCGCGCGGGCGATGCAGATGCGCTGCCGCTGCCCGCCCGATAGCTGCGCGCCGTGCTCGCCGAGCACGGTGTCGTACCCCCGCGGCTTCTCCAGAATAAAGTCGTGCGCGAAGGCGCGTTTGGCGGCGGCGACGATGTCATCGCGATGTGCCAGCGGCAGGCCATAGGCGATGTTCTCGGCGATCGTTCCCGGAAAGATCACCGCCTCCTGCGTGACAATTCCGATCTGGCTCCGAAGCGATCGCAGGGTAACCAGCCGGGTGTCGATGCCATCGATGGTGATGCGCCCCTGCTGTGGATCATAAAATCGGGGCAGGAGCGCCAGCAGGGTGGTCTTCCCCGAACCATTGCGACCGACGACGGCCACGGACTGGCCGCGCGGCACGACCAGATCCAGATTGCGCAACGCCGGCGCCCCAGCGTTGGGGTACGTGAAGGTGATCCCCTCAAACCGCAGTTCGCGCTGGATCGGTTGAAGCTTGAAGAGCGCCGCCGCGCCGGGTGCGGGCGCGTTGACCGACGTGACGGCATGAATCCCCCGCAATCGCGGCCGTTCGACCGGCACGTCCAGCGTCTCAAAAATCCGCGCGGCTGCCGCGTTCGACTTCTGCAAGGCGTTGCTCACCTTGCTGGTCTTGCGCAGGCTCTCCCCGATCCCCATCAGACATGCCATGACGACCATGAACGTCTCGGGCTTCAGGCTGTGTTTCACCTGCATGCGATATTGCGCAAACAGAACGATGATGCACACCACGAAGAACGTCATCGTTTCCAGCACCGGCGTGCTGAACGCATCGATCTTGCTCATCTGAAGCTGTTCGCGAACCAGCACATCCATGATCCGCGAATACCGGCGGCGTTCGAAACGCTCGGCGCCGGCCGCCTTGACGACGCGCACGCCGATCAGCGTCCCCTCCAATTGCCCCAGCATCGTCGAGCTGCTCTGCAGCGCCTTGCGGCTTGCGCGGCGCATCTTTTTGCCGAACTTCTTGATGATCGCAAACATCAGCGGCCCAAACAGCACGATGAACAACGTCAGTTGCCAGTCCAGCACCATCGCCGACGCAAACGCAAAGACCGCCTTGATCGGTTCCTGAATGCTCTGCCCGAGCACCGACTTGAACCCCTCCTGAAGCCCCTGGGAATCCTGCACGAGGCGGCTCGTCACGTCGCTGGTTCCCTTTAAGCCAAAGAACCCGAGCGGGATGTGAAGCACGTGATCGTAAAGCTGTCGGCGAATGTCGTTGACCGCGAGCGTCGCCGCCTTGTCCGAGTAGTACTCCTGAAAGAAGCGCACGACGCTGGCGAAGACGGTCAACACCCCAACGATCCCCAGAATGATCGCCAGAGACCACATCGGGTCGTCCGGCAGCCGCGAAGTGAAGCCGATGCCCCAGCGCAAGTACCAGGGATGAGCGGGAAGGTCGAGCGCGACCGCGCGCGTATCTCCCCCCGTTGCCGTCAATTCTACGTGGGGCTCGGTCGCGATCGCGCGCCACGTCGCGCGCGGATCCGTGGTGCCCGCCAGTCGCAGAAAGTCTCCACCTTTAATGCCCGCCGCCGCCGCGGGTCCGTGATGTCTCGCGAGGCTCGCGACCCGCACTTCGCCGGTATCTTCGGCAAGCTTCACGCCCAGCCGACTCTCGATCGCGATGCGATACACCCACCCCTGCACCGTGTCCCCATTCACCAGGATGCGGAGGATCGGAAACAGCGCCCCCAGTCCGCTCGCAAACGAAAGCCCCACCAGGAAGGCGCAGACCACGGATATGGTGACGATCTTGCGGTGCGGGCCCAGATATCGGCACGCCCGCCAGAAGTCGGGCGTGGCCTTGTTTTTGCGCCGCTTATCCGCGCGCTCTGAGGAAGGATCGGTTGCAACGGCGGAACTCATGCGGACAGGCCCTCTGCGTCGATGATGGGATTATCGGACGCGAAAGACCGGGGAGTATACCGTTTCCCCGTCGATTGCTGTAGAACCCCGCGCCCCCGACCGGCGGAGTGCCCTTTCGAGCGAACCGTATGGCCAAGCAGATCCCTCTCGCACGCCCCGACATCACGCAGCGCGAGATCGACGCCGTCGTCGACGTCCTCCAAAGCGACATCCTGTCGATCGGCCCGAAGATCGAAGAGTTCGAGCGCCTCTGCGCCAAGCTCGCCGGCCGCCGCCATGCCGTCGGCGTCTCCAGCGGCACCGCCGGCCTTCACTGCGCCATGATCGCCGCCAACATCGGCGGCGGACACGAGGTCATCACCACCCCCTTCTCCTTCGTCGCCTCGACCAACTGCATCCTCTACGTCGGCGCCAAACCCATCTTCGTCGACATCGATCCCAAAACGCTCAACCTCGACGTCGCCAAAGTCAAAGCCGCCATCACCCCAAAAACCAAGGCCATCGTCGCGGTTGAGGCGTTCGGCCATCCCGGCGGAATGGTCGAGCTGGAACAGATCGCCCGCCAGCACGAGATCGTCCTCATCGAAGACTGCTGCGAAGGATTCGGCGGCTACGACGGCAAACGCCCCATCGGGTCCTTCGGCCGCGCCGGCGTCTTCGCCTTCTACCCCAACAAGCAAATCACCACCGGCGAAGGCGGCATGATCGTCACCGACGACGACGCCTTCGCCTCACTCTGCCGCAGCCTTCGCAACCAGGGCCGCGACGGAATGGCGTGGCTTGCCCACCAACGCCTCGGCTACAACTACCGCCTCAACGAGCTCAGCGCCGCTCTGGGCGTCGCGCAAATGGGCCGCCTCGAAGACATCCTCGACAAGCGCCGCAAGGTCGCCCACATGTACATGGAACGGCTGATGACCAGCCGCTTTCTCATTCTCCCCACCCTCGCCGACGACGAGCACATGAGCTGGTTCGTCTTCGTGGTTCGCCTCAACGATTTCTTTGAGTCCGACGACCGCGACGCGATTATGAACGAGCTTCGCGCCGCCGGGATCGCCTGCAACAACTACTTCCCGCCGATCCACCTCCAGCCCTATATCGCGGAAATGTACGGCCACCAACCCGGCGACTTCCCCGTCACCGAATACGTCAGCGCCCGGACGATCGCACTTCCGTTCTTCGGAAAGATGACCGGCCGGCAGGTCAATCATGTATGCGATACGCTGGAAGGGATTCTTGAAAAGACGCTAATGAAGGGGAAAGGGCGATTCTGACCGAGTCACTTCGCGCTACGGCGAGAGGCGCCGTTCCATGCCCCGCGAGCCATCCGCTTGGTTCCAAAACTCCCCCCGGATTGTAATCACCGCTTGCTTCCGCGATCGGGTCGCGGTTTGATATTATGTCAGACGCGGGGAAAGCACTGGGTTTACCAGAACCAAAGGAGATCGACATGGGCATCTTCGACGCGATTCGGCATCAGCTCATCGACATCATCGAGTGGAACGACGACACCCGCGACACGATGGTGTGGCGCTTCCCGCGCTATGAGAACGAGATCAAAAACGGCGCGAAGCTCATCGTGCGCGAATCACAGGTCGCCGCGTTCGTCAGCGAAGGCCAGCTCGCCGATGTCTTCCAGCCCGGCACTTACACGCTCGAAACCAAGAACATCCCCGTCCTTTCCACCCTCAAGGGCTGGAAGTACGGCTTCAACTCCCCATTCAAGTCCGAGGTTTACTTCGTCTCCACGCGCGTCTTCACCGATCAGAAGTTCGGCACCAAGAACCCCATCATGCTCCGCGACGCCGAGTTCGGCATGGTCCGCCTCCGCGCCTTCGGCAATTTTTCGATCCGCGTCTCGGACGGCGCGACGTTCGTGAAGCAGATCGCGGGGACGGGCGGCCGCTTCACTCTCGACGAGCTCGACACCCAGCTCAAGGACATGGTCTCCTCGCGCTTCGCCGATGCTCTCGGTGCCAGCAAGATCCCCGCGCTCGACCTCGCCGGCAACTACGACCAGCTTGGCCAATACGTGGTTTCCCGCATCCAGACCGATTTCCAGCCCTTCGGCCTCACCCTCGTGAACCTGTTTATCGAGAACATCTCGCTGCCACCCGAGGTCGAGGCCGCGATGGACAAGCGGACCAGCATGGGCGTCATCGGAAACCTCAACGCCTACACGCAGTTTCAGACCGCCAACGCCATCCCCGAAGCCGCCGCCGCCAGCGGTGGCCTCGCCGGCAGCGCCGCCGGCATGGTCATCGGCATGAACATGGCCAACCAGATGTCCGCCGGTATGAACGCGAACCAGCAAGCCGCCAACGCCGGCGCCGGTGCCCCCCCACCGCTCCCCAAACAAGCCGCCTACTTCGCCTCGATCGCCGGCCAGCAAGCCGGCCCCTTCGAGATCTCCACCCTCCCCGCTAAAGTCTCCGCCGGCGAAGTCACCCGCGACACGCTGGTCTGGAAGCAAGGCATGCCCCAATGGACCGCCGCCGGCATGGTCCCCGAGTTGAAAGACCTCTTCGGCAACGTACCCCCACCCCTCCCTTCCAACGGATAAGCCAAGCCGCTTCAACGGATCGGATCATTATCGGACGCCCATTTCCGCTGGAGGCTCGCCCTTACGGCATCCGATCCTCATTGCCATCCCCACCCCGCACCCCTATAATCCCCAGACGCCCGCGAACCTCAACCCATGCGCGCGCATACAATAAGCTTCAAGGAGACGATTATGCCCATTACGTTGTCTGAATCCGCCGCCAAGGAAATCAAGTCCATTGTCCAGTCGCAAAACCTGCCCGCCGACCAGACCAAGCTGCGCGTCGGCGTCAAAGGCGGCGGCTGCTCCGGCTTCTCCTACATGCTCGACCTCACCGAAGAGCCCAAGGCCGAGATGGACGAGGAAATGGAATGCCACGGCGTCAAGATCCTCATCGACATGAAGTCCTACCTCTACCTCAACGGCGTCGAGATCGACTTCAAGGACGAAGTCATGGGTCGCGGGTTCGTCTTTAAGAACCCCAACGCCACCAGCTCTTGCGGCTGCGGTTCCAGCTTCTCGGCTTGAACCTCGCGCCTATCGAGTTCACAATCAAAACCCAGCCACCCCTGTGGCTGGGTTTTTTCTTTTGCCGTCCCCTCCGCCCCGCGCGGTCAAGGGAACGGGACAGTGTGAAGAGAAGCATTGTTGAGCCGCCCCGAATTTGCGAGGAACCATGACCCACCTCTCCCGCCGCCGCCTGCTGAAATACTCCGCATCCACGCTCCTCGCCGCCAACCTCTGGCCGGGCGCGCTCGCCGCCGGCACACCGGATACGAAAGACTTCACCTTCATCATCGTCAATGACCTTCACTACATCGACGCCGACTGCGGGAGTTTCCTCGAGAACACCGTCGTCCGCATGATGAAGGCCACCCCCGGCGGAATCGACTTCGTCCTGGTTCTCGGCGACCTCTCCGAGCACGGCACGCCCGTTCAGGAATCCACCTTCCGCGACATCTTCAACACGCTCGGCGTCCCCTACCACGTGGTCCCCGGCAACCACGACCACAACCCCACCACC
>JBBRIN010000202.1:0-6913 GCA_038221115.1 Tepidisphaerales bacterium | reverse complement strand
ACCGGTTCATCACTTTTCCCGGCTGCGCTGAGTATATCTACACCTGGTCGCCCCCGCGCACCGACATGCCCGAACCAATGCTGACTTGGTATTCAGACGTCCAAGGCGAATCCTTCGTCGCCGCCCAATTCCCGAACCGATTTCTCGGGTTCGACACGGCCCGGAAGCGCGACGGCCGGATGGGCTGGGGCGAGTTCATCGGACCCATCTACCGCTACCTGCTCATTCCCTTCTGGTTCCCCACCACTCTCTTCGCCATCCCCGCCCTCCTATGGCTCGCCTCCCTCTATCGCGGCCATCGTACCGCCGCCATCGCCCGCGCTGCCCGAAACAAGAATCTCTGCCCCACCTGCAACTACGACCTCCGCGCCAGCCAACTCCGCTGCCCCGAGTGCGGCTCACCCATAATCCCCTACGTCGAGCCCGTGACCCCCCACGTCGGCCCAACCCCCCGGCCCATCCGCCGGGCCGCGATCTCCCTCACCGCCGCCATACTCCTTCTCTCATCCACCACCTTCGCCGCGTACCGCTACGCCCAACGCTCGTTCGCGGCCCAACATTGGGCTTGGGTCCAATACAACACTCTCCAGAACCGGGATTGGGATGCCATTGAGCGAATTCTTCAACAAGGGCCCATGGATCCAAACCTCGCCGCCAGCGTCCTCTCCGACGCCGTCGAGGCTGATCGACCCCAAACCGTGCGCCTGCTTCTCGACGCCGGCGCCGACGTCCGCGCCGATCCGCACTGCCTCCCCCTCGCCGTTCAGCACTCCCAATATCGTCTCGCCCGCGAGCTAATTGAGCATGGCGCCGACCCCAACGCCACCGGTGAACCCTACGACTCACGTCCCCTGCTCCATGTGCTCATCGGGCGCGGCGAAGCCGACCTGCTCGATCGTGTCGAAGCCCTCCTCTCCCACGGCGCCGACCCCAACCTACGCGACGCACAAGGCGAAGACCCTCTTCACCTCATCGTCATCGTCAACAACGATCGGGACGACACCGGCGTCGCCTTCGCTCGCCTCCTCGTAAACCATCACGCCTCCCTCTCACAGACCGATCCCAACGGCTACACTCCCCTCGACCGCGCCCGAGCCTCCGAAAACCGCAAAATGTAGGTCTTCCTTTTCGAACTCCACGCTCCTACCAATCCCAACCTCTTCAACGCCCCGTAAGCCCGACGGGTGACAACGGTGATGCCATGCTCCCACGCTCGCGTGGGCCTGATTTTTGTTTCTCGGTTCGACCGCACCTCAAAAAGAACGTCAGCGATTCCTAATCGATCGAAGGCATCTCCGCCCTCCTCCCCTCGCACTGCAACACCCACTGAACAATTCACCCCACCACATCCATCTCCCCAAACAAAAGAAAAATCACTTTTAATCTTGACAACCAAACAAAGGCCGAATATCATCCCCAACGCCATGTCCACCCTTCCCCCCACCCCCAACCTCGTCCGCTTCAACCACCTCACCCCCTCTACCCCCCGCTGGCTCTGGCCCAGTCGCCTCCCCATCGGCGCCCTCACCCTCCTCACCGGCGACCCAGACGTCGGCAAATCCCTGGTCGCCCTCGATTTAGCCGCCAGAATTACCACCGCCTCCCCCTGGCCCGACACCCCCCAAACCTCAACCTCCGACTCTCCCGATAACGCTCAGCGACCCGCGGCCCCCCAAAAACCCGCCGACGTCCTCTACCTCGGCAGCCGTTTCGACTTCGAATCCGTCACCCTCCCCCGCCTCATCTCCGCCGGCGCCGACCCCGCCCGTTTCGCCGCCATCGAAAGCATCACCCCCGCCAACGCCGACCCATCCGACCCCGCCCCGATCCCCTTCCGCCTCCACCATCATCTCCCTACCCTCCGCGACGCCCTCCGTTCCTGCGACAACCCCGCCCTCATCCTCATCGACTCCCTCTGGGACTATCTCCCCGTCTGCATGTCCCCCGACGCCTTTAGGCTTGCCGTCGACGGCATCACCCGCCTCGCCCACGAGTTCAACGTCGCCGCCCTCGCCATCTGCCATTTCAACAAGCAACTCACCTCCCGCGCCCTTTACCGTTCCGCCGGCTCACTGGCCCTCGTCACCGCCGCCCGCTGCGTCCACCTCATCGCCCGCGATCCCAACAATCCCTCCAACAACCTCCTCCTCACCTTGAAAAACAACTTCGCCCCCGCCGCTCGCGGCTTGGCATTCTCCCACCAAAACAACCGCATCTACTGGCTCCCAGGCCTCCCCGCCCCCATCTCCCCCGACCAGGCCCTCACTGTCCTCTCCGCGCCCCGCCTCCAGCGCGTCCGCGTTCACCACGTCGCCACCGACTTCCTCAAGCGCTTGCTCGCCGCTGCCCCCATGCGCTCCAAAGAAGTATTCGCCGCCGCCCAGGCCCGCGCCCTCTCGCATTCCATCGTCCGTGAGGCCGCCACCGACCTCAACGTCGATGTCAAAAAGGCCGGCCAGAACGGCCCTTGGATGTGGCGTCTCCCCTCCACCCCCGCCGAAAAACCCCCCACCGACCCCTACAACATCGATGAGAGCATCGACGACATCCTCAACGAACCCGACTTCCCTACCCCCAAAAAGCCTGAAAGACGAAAAGACGAACCTGGTAAACCCACCAAACCCCATCTGTTCTTCCCCATCTTCACAATCTCCGCCACAATCGTCGCTCGCCACTGCGACAAACGCGCCAGCGCTTCCCCTCAACAAGCCTTTCTCTCCCGACCGATAACAGATGCGGATCGCCGCATGCTCAATTGGTGGAAGCGAACTCGCCCCAGCCCCGTTCCGCGCCTCGCGCGCGACAGCGCTCCCGCGCCGCTGATCCTTCGCCCGCGCCCCGCCCCCGACATCGACGTGACGGATCTCCTCCGCCGCCCCGCCGTCAATCTCGACACCCTCGAGCTCCAGCGCTTCCTCGCCGGCAAGACCATCCTCGTCACCGGCGCCGGCGGCTCCATCGGCTCGGAAATCTGCCGCCAGATCATGCGCTTCTGCCCCGCCACCCTGGTCCTCGTCGAGCAGGCCGAGAATAACCTCTTCGAGATCGACCGCGAGCTCCGCGAAAAATGGCTCGGCGCCAGCATCGTCCCCTACGTCGCCGACATCTGCGACGCCAAACGCATCCGCAAAATTTTCGCCGCCCACGAGCCCCAGGTCGTCCTCCACTGCGCCGCCCACAAGCACGTCCCCATGATGGAGATCAACCCCGGCGAAGCCATTAAGAACAACGTCTTCGGCACCAAAGTCGTCGCCGACGCCGCCGCCGAAGCACGCACCGACGCCTTCGTCATGGTCAGCACCGACAAAGCCGTCAACCCCACCAGCGTCATGGGCGCCGCCAAACGCGTCGCCGAACTCTACATTCAAGCCAAAAACAACAGCCCGAAGGGCAATTCGGTACCAACTACCAACTACCAACTATCAACTTCCTCTCCCACCCGCTTCCTCGCCGTCCGCTTCGGCAACGTCCTCGGCTCCAGCGGCAGCGTCGTCCCCATCTTCAAAAAACAGATCGCCGCCGGCGGCCCCGTCACCGTCACCCACCCCGATATGAAGCGCTACTTCATGACCATCCCCGAAGCCAGCCAGCTTGTCCTTCAGGCCGGCGCCATCGGCAACGGCGGCGAAATCTTCGTCCTCGACATGGGCGAACCGATCCGCATCGTCGACCTCGCCCGCGAGCTGATCGAACGCAGCGGCCTCCGCGTCACCGAAGATATCGCCATCGAATTCACCGGTGTCCGCCCCGGCGAAAAACTCTACGAAGAACTCGCCGGCCACGAAGAAGAAACCCGCCCCACCAGCCATTCTAAAATCCGCGTCTGGCAACTCCCCCCCGCCAACCCCCAGGAGTTCGACGCCGCCCTCAAAACTCTCGCCGCCGCCGTCGACGGCTCACCCGCCGACGCCATCGCCGCCCTGAAATTGTGCGTCCCCGAATACCACCCCGCCGGCGAATCCCCCGACGACGACCCGTCCGCGCAACGCCGCCTCAACGAACAAACGTCCGACACCGAACCCATCGAAGTCGAAGCCGCCGCCGAAGCCCAAGCCGCCTGACGAAAGCTCAAAAACCTCCTGCGTGGCGCGGTCGCTTCAGCTGTCGCAGATGTGGTTGCCCTTGGCGTCGGCGACGTACAGATCGGATATAAACCGGCTCCATGGGAAAACTATACACGCGAGTCCATCGGCTGCTGCGGCTCGTTGGAGCCATCCAATCGAAACGCCGGTTGAACGCCGCCGATCTGGCGCGGCTGTGTGAAGTCCATGAGCGCACCATATATCGCGACCTTGAGACGCTGAACGCATCGGGTATTCCCTGCGCGTTCGACGACGAAAGCAACGGCTACGTGATTCGGCGCGGATTCTTCATGCCGCCGGTGGATCTCACGTTCGAGGAGGCGATGGCCCTCGTGGCGGTGCTGGAAGAAGTGGCCGGTGGCGGTCAACTGCCCTTTTTCGGCATCGCGAGCCGCGCCGGAGAGAAGATTCGTTCGCAGCTCCCGTTGGCAGTGCTGGAAGCGATGGAACCACTCGACAACCGGGTGAAGATCGACCTGCCGGCCACGATGGCCGACGAATCATGCCGGGATGTGTACGATGACGTTCGTGAAGCCATCGTCGAGAAACGGGCGCTGCTCTGCATCTATGACGCGCCTCATTCGGCTCACGCCGCCGGTGGGGGTGAAGACGGTGAATTTGAGTTTCGGCCCTACGCGCTGTGGTTTTGCCAGCGGGCCTGGTACGCGGTCGGCCATCACGGCGGCCGGGGCGAGATCCGCCGTTTGAAACTGAACCGGTTCACGCAGGTCAAATCCACCGATCGCCCCTACGCGATCCCCGACAACTTTGACCCGCGCCAGGATCTGGGCCTGGCGTGGCGGATGATCCGCGGCGAGAAGCAGTACCGCGTAGCGGTGCGGTTTGAGCCGGAGTTCGCCGACAACGCCAGTGAGACGCGGTGGCACTCGACGCAGAAGGAGAGCTGGGATGAGGAGGACCGGGTGACGCTGACGTTTACGGTGGATGGGTTGGATGAGATCGTGTGGTGGGTGCTGGGGTATGGGCCGGGGGCGACGGTGCTGGAGCCGGTGGAGTTGGTGGAGCGGGTGAGGGGGTTGGTGGGGGAGATGGCTCGGCGCTATTGCGAATGAGCTTTTTGTGCGATGCATCATTTTGCACCAAAATGCACCATTTTTGGCATGTTTTTATCTAATTATTGCTTCTCCCATAAGATATTGTTTTGAATGGTCTTACGGCGGTCGATTCGGGGTGGCCGTACGTGAATGGTGCATCGTGGTGTTTCACCACGCGGCTCCAGCAGTTTTTGCCGGCAAATTCAAACGGACTGACATGATGCTGTCAGTGGGGGCTGATAATTTGCGTGCATGGCCATGGAAGGCTTTGGCAAGGGCGCCCGGCGGGGCCGCCGGTTTCGGTCGGCGGAACGGGCGTTTTGGTGGAGCGTCCTTCGTACGGAGCGAGATCGGCGTCTGGCCATGGCGACGGGACGGCCGATCACCGGGCGGAATTTGCGGCGGTTGCTGATGCGGAGGATGGCGCGAGTTGGTTTGTTGAACAACTTCCAAATCCGTTGATGCGAGCGTGCGATTTAATTGCGCTGCGTGCGCGACGTTGCTAGTGTCGGCGTGTGGCGAGGGAGCCTGGGGCTCCGGCGATATCTCATTTCTGGAAAGGAACGGATCATGAGCAAAGGGAAGGATGACATTGTGCCGTTAACGTACGAGGTGCTGAAACAAGCAGTTTCGGGACACGCCGCGGCGATCCGCTGTCGATCCATTTTGCAACCAGCGGCGGGAGAGGGAACCAAAGTTTTTCCGCCGACTCATTCGGGTGGGGTTTACGCGACCGAGCAACGCCGGTTGCCGGATCGAAAGGAGCCGGTCGAGTGTGTGCTTCTCGATTCCGTGCAAAGCCAGGCGAACCGGATGGAGGAGGCACTGCAAGACGCGATCGATCGCGGGCTGATCAAAATGCCGCTCATCGTCGTTGAATTTGGCAACGAAGTGGCGGACATTCAGCGCGTCACGAGTCTGCAAGCGCCGCATCGCGCTGCCGATGCGATCCTTCGCGACAGCCTGCTCGATGGCAAACCGTTCCGTCAGTCCGAAGTCGGCAAAGCAATTACCGACAGCAGTCTCGCGAATGCCACTGCTCTGTTTCAGTTCTGCCCTCATGCGCTGGTTCTCGGTGTTTGGGACTCCACTGGCCCCAAGGGCGGGCTAGGGGCGAAGTTCGCGCGGGCGCTCGTGTCGGAGATCGTCGGGATCGATTCCGTACTCGGGAAAAAAACCGCGAGTCGAATCGATCCGCTTCAAGCGCGAGCGGCTGCCAAGGTCATTAAAGAGAAAGACGGTTCCTGGAAGATGGCGAAGGACGACAAGGCGAAAGGGGCCGTTTCGCCGTCGGAAATCAACCACGGGAACATTCCGCCCGACGTGACAGATGGTGGCGTCACGATCACTCATGCCGAGCACACCGCGGTCCTTTCGCTTCCGCAACTACGGCGGCTACGTTTTCCAATTGACGGGAAATTTGACCCAAAGCGGGACGACGCGGCCAGGACCGTGCTCGCATCGCTCGCCCTTGTCGGTCTGACGCTGGCGGCAGAGCGCGGTTTTGACTTGCGTTCGCGTTGTTTGCTGTTCCCGACCGGCGCGATGGATTTTGAAGTGCTCGAAGTGCCCGGAACGCCGACGCATGTGTCGATCAGTTCGGCGACGGCCATCACGTTATTTCAAGAGTCGGTTGAAGTCGCGAAGAAACTCAGCCTCCCTTGGAACACGACCCCGATCACGCTCAAGCCGTCAGCACAGTTGATCGAACTGGTGAGACGGAGCCAAGCCATCGCCGCCAACACGGTCGAGGGGGGAGGCGAATGAGTAACTTCG
>JBBRIN010000201.1:0-6928 GCA_038221115.1 Tepidisphaerales bacterium | reverse complement strand
GTTGGCCGAGTTGAAGGGTGAAAGACATGGTGATCTCCGTTGGGTAAGGACGCGGTCAGGGTTTGGTGAGCATGAGGAGCCAATCTTCGCTATCGGGAGCGGAACATCCACCGGTCGGGCCAATGTCGGCATCGCGGCGGTCGCCAGTGCGGGGGTCGAACCATTGCGCGCGCGTGCCGCGGATGCGATCTTCGGCCAGTTCGATGCTACCGCCCATGGGTAAATAAAGGAGGGCGAGGTCGCCGGCTTCGGTTGCGGAGGCCGAGACGAAGCGCTCGGCGTCGGCCTTGCCGGGTTGGGTTGCGAGCAATGCCGGGCTGGGGCGCAGGCGGGGCCAATTGATGGAGCTGAAGAGGGTGGCGATGCGCGCCACGTCGGAACTTCCAGGCAGGGCCATGGCTTGCCTCCACGGTTGGGCGACGCCGGAGCCGGGGTGGTTGAGGGGTTCGCGCGGTTCGGACTCCCAGCTCCACACGCCATGCGCGCCGTAGGCGACGCCGGCGATTGGCGTGTTCAAGAGGCTGGCGTACATGGCGCGGCGCACCTCGGCGTTGGTAATCGGCCGGGTGATGGGGCCGGCACTGCCCCAGTTGCGGATGCCTTCGTAGCAGGGCTCGAGGTTGATGATGGGCTTGCGGTGATGGCGCCAATCCTGGCTGGCGGGGCCTTCGTGCATCCAGCGGAGCGTCTGATCATCGTCGGCGTGGCTGGTTTGGTAGCCGTACACGTCCAGCCAACCTTCGTCACGAAAGCTGGCGTAGGGCCAGGTCTTACCCATGGGATGCAGGGCGACCGGTGCACGCGTTGTGGAGGGAACGGCGCCAAAGAGCTGGCGGCCGACGGATTTCCATTTCCAGGACCGGAAGCCGCCATACTTGCCGTCACCGGCGAGGATCCACATGAGGTGGCGGGTCTTGTAGCGGCGGATGACGTAGGCAAGGCGGCGGGCAAGTTCGGGCGCCGACAAGGTCGCGCCGGGGTTGAGTTTGACCGAGGCGCCAAAGTTGGCGGCCCAGGCGAGAACGGGCACGGCGAGCAAACCGGCGGCATTGATGGCGTCGACCCGGGAGTCCATGCGCTTGAAGAACGCTTCGACCGGTTCGCCGCGCGGGTCGAAGGCGACATGGCCGTCGGCATCGGTGAGCGCCGCGGTCCAGGGGGCGGTGATGATGAACTGGATGGCGGTGAAGCCCTTGGCGGCGCGGTCGGCGAGGTATTCGGCCCAATCTGCTTCGGACGCAAGCAGCGCGCCGTTCCAGGCCGTGTCGGCGAGGAAGAAGAACGGGGTGCGGTCGGCGTGCGCCAGGTGGTAGCCGCCGGCGGCGACGCGCACCGGGCCGTGCCGGGCGAATCGATCAGTCATCGCCGCTCTTTTTATTCCCTTCAATGCCCTGGATGGTCTTGAGCTTTTTGTCGGTCGCCTTGTCGCTGCTGGTGGTGCTGATGATGGTGACCTTGCCGGCCTTGGTGCGCTCGAAGGTGTGCAGGTCTTCGAGGTTTTCGCCGACGTAGTGGACGAGAAGCTTTTCCGGCGTGATCGTGAAGTGGGCAAAGCCGTAGATCATGCGGGAGAAGGGCCCGCGCTTGTCGATGAGCATGGGGCGGATCCTTCCCCCACCGCCGCCGACCAGCAGAAAGCTCTGGGTCCAGCCGGGGATCTCCAGGTGTTGCAAGTCGTGATCGTGGCCGGCGACATAGACGTCGACGTTGTGCTTCTTGAGGATGGGCCCCCAGTCGACCTGGAGTTTGCCGTTGTCGCCATGATCGCCGTTGGTGAAGGGCGGGTGATGCGAGCAGCAGATCGTCCACGTGCCGGGGGGAATGCTGCCGAGTTGCTGATCCATCCACGCCTTCTGGGCTTCCCATTCTTCGTTGGTGGCGACCTGCTGATTGCTGTCGAGCATCAGGACACTGGCGACGGGTTTCTCCGAGCCGTTGGCCATCACGTCGAGCCGATACCAGCGGGCCGGCAGTTTCCATCGCGATTCGGGGTGCTCCCTGGCGTACTGGATCTCGATCGGCGCTTTGCCAAATTCAAAGTCGTGATTGCCAAGGCTGGCAAACCACGGATAGGTCATCCGCTTGGCGTCGTACATATCTTCGAAGATGGTGCGCCAGGCGGGGTCGGCAACCCCCAGCGGCATGCGCACGTAGAAGTTGTCGCCGGCGGTGAGCAGGCACTGGATTTTGCCGATCTTCTGCGAGTAGACGGCGAGGGTCTCCGCGACCTTTCTCTGGTCGGCGGTCCCCTGGCCCCAATCGCCCATGGCCAGGAAGTTGACCTCGCCGGCGGGCGCATCTTTGACGGGGGCCGCCTGCACGATGACCGGCAGCTTGGGAGGCAACGGAACGAGGATCGGCTGGGAAGCCGCCCCTTTGGTGCCCACGGCCGGTCCGTTGCGCACCGCGACGGGCTCGGCCCCCCATACTTGCAACGCGGCGGCAAAGACGATCCCCAGCAGAGTCAACTTTCGCAGCATGGAAGTCTCCAAGAAATCTCGCGGATGAGCACCTCACCCGCGCGGCAGGATCCACTGAATCCTACCTCATTCGATACCAAGTACCATCCGGGCGCTAGCTGCGTTGGCAATGGCCGTTGGATACGCCCCGCAGCGGTGCTATTGTTCGAGGGACGTCTGTCGTTCGGGAGTAGCTCATGCGATTTTAGGCGTCAAGAAGGTTACGCTTGAAGATCCTCATCGCGCCCGACAAATTCCGGGGATCATTGACGGCCGACGAGGCCGCGCGCGCGATTGAGGCTGGCGCGCGGGATGAGGACCCGACAGTAGTGACGGATCTTTGTCCGATGGCCGATGGAGGAGAGGGGTTTGTCGCCGCGCTGGTGGCCGCGACGGGGGGCCGATTCGTAACCCGGCGAGTGACAGGTCCGCTCGCGGACATGAAGGTGGACGCGATGTTCGGCTTCCTCGGAGGACCGGATGCCGATACGGCGGTGATCGAAATGTCGGCGGCTTCGGGGTTGGCGTTGCTAAGGGTGGAGGATCGGAATCCACTCTATACGACGACGTTCGGCACGGGGGAGTTGATCAATGCCGCGGTGGAGATGGGGGCAAAGCGCATCCTGCTGGGCATCGGGGGAAGCGCGACGCTGGATGGCGGGATCGGCTGCGCGCAGGCGACAGGGCACGCGATCATTCTCGACGATGGGACGCATGCGGCGCCGACGGAGCCGCTGGTCGGGAATGATGTATCGCGCGTCGTGCTGGTCAAGCGGCATCGTGGAGAAGTGACGGATGCATTACCGATTACGGTGGCGTGCGACGTGACGAGCCCGCTGTTTGGGCCAATGGGTGCGGCGTATGTGTTTGGCCCGCAGAAGGGCGCTAACCCTGAGCAGGTTGCGTCTCTTGACGCAGCGCTTCGACAGATGGCGGAACGGTGCGGGCAACTTGAGGCGGCGTCGGCTCCCGGCGCGGGCGCATCAGGCGGGTTAGGCTTTGGAATGCTGGCATTTTTTGGGGCTACGCTACGGGCGGGGGCGGAGATCGTGCTGGATGCGACTCGGTTTCGGGAGCGCGCGCGCGGCGTGGATTTGTGCATTACCGGCGAGGGGAAGCTGGACGCGGGAACGGCGCATGGGAAGACGGTCGCGGTCGTGGCGCGGGCATGCCGGGAGGCGGGAGTGCCGTGCGTTGCGCTCGCGGGGACGGTGGAACAGGGGGCGGAAGCAGTGCTGGAGCGGGGGCTGAGCGCCTATTTTGGGATTTGTGATGGGCCGATGGTGATGGAAGAGGCGATGCGGCGGGCGGGGGAATTGTTGCGGGGAACGGCAGCGAATGTCATGCGGGTTGCGCGCACATTGGTGCGCACGCGAGGTTGATCGGGGTATAATCACGATCGAGGACGCGAAAGCATGTCGACGTTACTTACGTATGGGGGTGACGTGCTGCCGGGCTTCAGCGTGGACTTGCGAACGCTTTTTGCGGAGCTTCAGGGGTAGGTGCGGGAGGGGAACGGATGGGGAAACGGGATTCCTACCGGACCTCAAGACCGCGACCGGCGGTCGCGGTTTTACAAAGACAGACGTCGGCGGGGGTGTGGTTTGAGGGGTTGGTTATGTGATTAGCTCCGCCGGTTCAGGAGCATGCTTGGTAAAGCGGAACTGGTTTCTTGGGGCGTCGACGTCTGCGTGAATGGTGTCACCCTCGATGAATTCGCCGGCAAGAATTCGGCTGGCGAGGGGGTTCTCGATGCGCTGTTGGATGACGCGCTTGAGCGGACGTGCGCCGAATTGCGGGTCGTATCCCTCTTCGGCGAGAAGGCGTTTGGCGGCGTCGCTCACGCGGAGCCTGAGGCCGCGGAGCGACAGGCGCTTCTCGAGTTGCTGTAACTGAATCTCGACGATCTGGGCGATCTGCTCCCTGGCGAGGGGGTGGAAGAGGATCGTCTCGTCGATGCGGTTGAGGAACTCGGGGCGGAAGTATTGGCTGAGCATGGCCTTCACCTTCGCCTCGACCTCCCACTCCTCGGCTTGCTCGCTCGTGAGTTTTTGAATCTCGGAAGTGCCGATGTTGCTGGTCATCACGATGACGGTGTTCTTGAAGTTGACCGTGCGGCCGTGGCCGTCGGTGAGCCGGCCGTCGTCGAGGACCTGGAGCAGGACGTTAAACACGTCGCGGTGGGCCTTTTCAATTTCATCGAAAAGGATCACGCTGTACGGCTTGCGGCGGACGGCCTCGGTCAGGCGGCCGCCCTCTTCGTAGCCGACGTAGCCGGGCGGTGCGCCGATGAGGCGGGCGACCGAGTGCTGCTCCATGAACTCGGACATGTCGATGCGGACCATCGCGTTTTCGTCGTCGAAGAGGAACTCGGCCAGCGCCTTGGTGAGTTCGGTTTTGCCGACGCCGGTGGGGCCGAGAAACAGGAACGAGCCGATGGGGCGATTGGGATCGCCCAGGCCGGCACGGTTGCGGCGCACGGCGTCGGAGACGGCGCGGACGGCCTCCTGTTGGCCGATGACCCGCCGGGCGAGGCGTTCTTCCATCTTCAGGAGTTTCTCGCGCTCGCCTTCGAGCATGCGCGACACGGGGACCCCGGTCCAGCGGGCGACCACCGACGCAATCTCATCGGGCGTGACCTCGTCTTTTACCAGCGCGTCGCCCTTGGCTTGCAGCTCGTGAAGTTTGCGATCGGCGGCCTCCATCCTCGCCTTCAGGTCGCGCATTTCGCCGTATTGGATGCGGGCGGCAACCTCCCAATTCCCCTGGCGCTGGGCCTGCTCGAGCTCGACCTGCTTGCGGTCGAGCTCCTCCTGCAAGTGCTTGATCGCGTCCATGGCGCCCTTTTCATTTTCCCATTTCGCCGTCAGCCCGGTGTCCTTCTCTTTCAGCTCCGCAAGCTCTCGTTCGGCCTTTTGAAGTTGCTGCTTGGAGGCGGAATCCTTTTCCTTGCGCAGCGCTTCGACTTCGATTTGAAGCTGCATCATGCGGCGGCGGATCTGGTCGAGCTCCTGGGGCATCGAATCATTTTCGATACGCAGCTTGCTGGCGGCTTCGTCGATCAGGTCGATCGCCTTGTCGGGGAGAAAGCGGTCCTGAATGTAGCGGTCGGAGAGGATCGCGGCGGAGACGATCGCGCCGTCGGTGATGCGGATGCCGTGGTGGGATTCGTAGCGCTGCTTCAGACCTCGAAGGATGGCGATGGTGTCTTCGACGGAGGGCTCGCCGACGATGATGGGCTGGAAGCGGCGCTCGAGGGCCGGATCCTTTTCGATGTGCTTTTTGTATTCGTCGAGCGTCGTGGCGCCGATGGTGCGAAGTTCGCCGCGCGCGAGGGCGGGCTTGAGAAGGTTGCCCGCGTCCATCGAACCTTCGGCCTTGCCGGCGCCGACGACGTTGTGGAGCTCGTCGATGAAGAGAATGATCTGGCCGTCGGATTGGGTGACTTCCTTGATCACGGCTTTGAGGCGGTCTTCAAACTCGCCGCGGAACTTGGCGCCGGCGACGAGGGCGCCCATATCGAGCGCGATGATCTTCTTGTTGGCGAGGACGGCCGGGACGTCGCCGTTGAGCATCCGGATGGCGAGGCCTTCGACGATGGCGGTTTTACCGACGCCTGGCTCGCCGATGAGCACCGGGTTGTTCTTGGTCCGGCGGGAGAGGACCTGCATGGTGCGACGGATCTCTTCGTCCCGCCCGATGACCGGGTCGATCTTGCCCTGACGGGCCATCTCGACGAGATCGCGGCCGTACTTTTGGAGGGACTGGTATTTGGCTTCGGGGTCCTGGTCGGTAACGCGTTGCCCGCCGCGCACGTCCTTGAGCGCGCCGAGGATGGCGTCGTGGGTGACGCCGTTCAGGGAAAGGAGTTCCCTGGCTTCGCTCTTTACGTCGGCGAGGGAAAGGAGGAGATGCTCGGTGGAGACGTACTCGTCCTTGAGGCGATCGGCTTCCTTTTGGGCTTTGGTGAATACCTCCTGAATCGAGCGCGACATGCCGAGCTGGGTGCCGGTGGCCTTGGGAAGGCGTTCGAGTTCGGATTGGACGATGGCGCTGATTCGGTCGACGTTGCCGTCGAGCTTTTGGAGGATGGGGCCCACGACGCCGCCTTCTTCGGCGAAAAGCGCGGCAAGAAGGTGAAGGGGGAGGAGCTCGCTGTGATCGCGCTGCTGGGCGAGCGCTTGAGCGCGCTGAACGGCTTCCTGGGCTTTGATGGTGAGTTTGTCGAAACGCATGAGGGTCCTTCATAGGGGGTGACCTGCCTGGGGAATAGGGCAAAGAAAGTGCCACGGCGCGATTGGGCGGGCCGACCGCTGAGGGAGCGTAATAGGTTGGGGGAGCCGGATTTGCGAAAGACGCAGCAGGAGGCTAACGGGTAGCGGGAGACGGAATGGTGCCAAGGTGGCAGCTTAGGGTGCAGGGCGCGCGATATGGCAGCCGCTCAGCAGCAGCGACGGCGGCCAAGGCAG
>JBBRIN010000200.1:0-6933 GCA_038221115.1 Tepidisphaerales bacterium | reverse complement strand
GGTGCGGATGCGGCCAAGGCGGCGAAGAGCGCGGACAAGGCGCCAAATGGCGGGCAGGTAAACGGCGCATTGCCGGGCGGCGCCAAGCCGGCGCCGGGCATTGGGAGCGCGTTGAAGGAACCGGTGAAGCCCGCGCCGTTGACGGTGAAGCATTTTGGCGAAGGAATGCAGAGCAAGGGGCTGAAGGATCTTCTGGATAAAGCTGAATCGCTGATGAAGGAAGGGAAGTTCACGTCGGCGATCGACCAGTATGCGGCGGCGGAGGCGGTTGCTCCGAACCAGCCGCTGGTGTGGGTGGGGCGCGCGAATGCCGAGCTGGGAGCGTCGTATTACAACCGCGCGGAGGCGCACCTGAAGCAGGCGTTTGGGGCGGATCAGGCGCTGTTGATGGCGCAGTACGACCTTCGCACATTTCTGGGGGCGGATCGGTTGCAATCGGTGGTCAAGGACCTGCGGGACATTGCGAGCACGGATCAGCAGTCACCGACGCCGGTGTTTTTGCTGGCTTATCTTCTTTACAACACGGGCAACGAGCGGCGCGCGGCAGGTTACCTGGACCTGGCGGAGAAGCGATCGGGTGGGAAGGATCCGATTTATAAGCTTCTGCGTGAGCACTGGACGCTGCCGACGACGCAGGAGACGACGACACCGGATGCGAAAGCGCCGGATGCGAAAGCGCCGGATACGAAGGGCGGGGATTTGAAGGAGCCGGAGATCACCAAGTAGGTTATCTACCAGCGATATTTTGGAAAATGAAACGAGCCGGACCGAGGGGTCCGGCTCGTTTGATAGATAAAGAAGCCGCGGACGGGGGGATCCGCGGCTGTATTCCCCGCAGAGGGGGAATTGTCCGGGGCGGGACCCGGACGGGGTATTAATGTCGGGGGTTGGAAAAGGAGGGGGGGAACCTTTTCCGGGGAATACCCCCGACAAAAAAACTCCGACACTTTTTCAGCGTCGGAGCCTTCGTGGCTATGTTTTTCAGTCGGTCGCGTCGGCCATCGACGTCGAACTGAAAGGAATATATTCGGACGCTTGGCGGCTTGCAAGACTATTCGCTCAATTATTTCGGTTATTAACGTGGATTTCCCTAAGGGAACCGGAAGTGCCCACGACATATGAATTTATGGGTGTCGCATGTTTGCGAATTTCGGGAAGAGGAGTCCCTACCCATGTCCCTTGGGGTAATCGGCCTGCTGCTGCCAATCGAGTTCGACGCTGGCGGGGATGCCGTGATACTCGCGTGGGAAGACGTAATCTTTGCGAAGAGGGTAGCCCTCCCAATCGTCGGCGCAAAGGATGCGGCGCAAATCGGGGTGGCCGGTGAAGACGATGCCGAACATGTCGAACGCTTCGCGCTCGTTCCAATCGGCGGCGGCCCAGAGATCGACGACGCTGGGCACGCGCGCATCTGAGCGCGGGCAGTAAACCTTGACGGCGAAGGTGTGGCGGAGATGGAAGCTCCAGAGGTCGTAGGCGACGCACATTTTTTCGTCGGCGGCGTAGTCGATGCCGCTGAGGTTGGCGAGCCAATCCATGTGGAGGCGGGAGTCGTTGCGAACGAATTCGGCGACGGCGCGCCAGTCGGCGGCGGCGATGTGGACGCGGGGGTATTTATCGGCTGGAAAGGCGGCGAGGATCTTATCGCCGAAGCGCTCCTGGAGGAGGCTTGCAATCTCCTGGCTGTTCATGATCGACCCTCGCGAAAGTTGGAACCGCATCAGCGAACCTGACTGCCGTGCGGTGAGTATAAGGGGACGCGGGCGGTTGAGCCAGAAAGAGCATTGGCTGGGGGATTGGAGGGGATTTTGTGCAGTCTTGACACCCCCCAGTCGACTGTTACATTACCGGTCTGCTTTGGACTTGGCGTGCGCACCGTTGGTTTTGGCGAGAGATTCCGCAGTAGCTCAATGGTAGAGCATCCGGCTGTTAACCGGAATGTTGTAGGTTCGAGTCCTACCTGCGGAGCTATCTAAATCGGTACGAAACTGGCGGACCGACCAGTTAACAGAGCAGCGGCGCCGAAGGCTCATTCCGCACTCGGAGCAGCCGCGATGGCCTCTCCCAGGGCGTTGGCTTTCTCCGCCGTCGGCGCGTCCGGGAACTTCGCCACCAACGACGTACAGAATTGCTCCATTTGCTCGCGCTGCTGCGGACGCGTGTTGGGCACGGCCGTGAATAGCTGTTGATACATCTGCCGCGCCGCCAACTCGTCCTTCACCAGCTTGGTTTCCTTCGGTGCTTTGTGAGAGCATGAGTATCTTCAGGCCAATTCCGAGTTTCCAACGGTACGCCATCATTAGGATGCGCTTCCGGGCTGCCCTGATCCTTACCGCCGTTTGTGGCCTGGTGCCAGGGGGTGAATCGCAGGGCGGCGAACCGATTTCGGTGCAGGTGGTGGTGCAGGGGTATTGCACGAGTTGTCACGATGCCGAGTCGGCCAAAGGAGGGTTGGATCTCGCTTCGCTGGCGGCGCAGGAGATCGGACGCGATCCGCAGGCGTGGGAGAAGGTGGTGCGCCGATTGCGCGGGCGGCAGATGCCGCCCATGGGGAAGGACCGGCCGGCGGAGGAGGCTTACGATGCGGTCGTGGCCCAGCTCGAAGGGGTGCTCGATCGGGCCGCCGCGGAGCGGCCTAATCCGGGGCGCACCGACACGCTTCGGCGGTTGACGCGCACGGAGTATCAGAACGCCATCCGCGATCTGCTGGCCATCGACATCAACGCCGCCTCGCTGCTTCCGGCGGATGAGGCCAGTCACGGCTTCGACAATGTGACGGTCGGCAACCTTTCCCCGATGCTGCTTGAGCGCTACGTCTCGGCAGCGCAGAAGATCAGCCGGCTCGCCATCGGGCAAACCGAAAGCGCGCCCGGGGGCGACACCATCCGCATCAAGCCCGACATCACCCAGGAAGAGCGCGTCGAAGGCCTGCCCCTCGGTACGCGCGGCGGGGCGCTCATCCCCTATACCTTCGCGCGCGATGGCCAGTACGAGATCCAGGTCCGCTTGGCCCGCGACCGCAACGAACACGTCGAAGGTCTCCGCCAGGCGCACGAAGTCGCCGTGCTCCTCGATCGCGGGCAGATCCAGACGTTCACCGTCAAACCGCCGCCCGCCGGCAAGGATTCCGACCAGGTCGATGCCCATATGAAGGCTCGATTTACGGCGACCGCAGGTCCGCACGACCTGGGGGTGACGTTCCTCAAGAATCCTTCGTCCCTTCAGGAAACGTTCCGTCAGCCGTACGACGCGCACATCAACATGCACCGCAGCCCGCGGATCACGCCGGCGATCTATCAGGTCTCGATCACCGGGCCATTCGATGACAAGGGCCCCGGCCAGACCCCCAGCCGTCGCCGTATTTTCGTCGCGCGGCCCAACTCCGCGGCCGATGAGCAGGGGTGCGCGAAGCAGATTCTTTCATCGCTGATGCGCCGCGCCTATCGCCGCCCGGTGACTGACGCGGACGTCCGGCGCATCCTTTCATTTTATGACGAGGCCCGCCGCGACGCTGATTTTGACGCCGGCATCGAATCCGCCTTGAGCGCCATCCTCGTCAGCCGGGAGTTTCTCTTTCGCGTTGAACCAGACCCCGCCGGCATCGCCCCGCATACCGCGTATCGCGTGAGCGATTTGCAATTGGCCTCGCGGCTGTCGTTTTTTTTATGGAGCAGCATTCCCGATGACGAGTTGCTCCTGTCCGCCGAACGCGGCGAGCTGCACGAACCGGACGTGCTCGCCCGGCAGACCCGCCGCATGCTGGCCGACCCGCGCTCGCGCTCGCTCGTCACGAGCTTCGCCGACCAGTGGCTTCAGCTGCGCAACCTCGAATCCATCACGCCTGATGGCCGGCTCTTTCCTGATTTCGACGACAACCTTCGACAATCCTTTCGCCGCGAAACGGAGCTGCTCTTTGAAGAAGTCATGCGCGACGATCGCAGCGTGCTGGAGCTGATCCGATCCGACCATACCTACCTCAACGAGCGTCTAGCGAAGCACTATGGCATCCCTCACATTTACGGCCAGCGCTTCCGCCGCGTCGAGGTGGGGCAAGGCAGCGAGCGCGGCGGAATTCTCCGCCAGGGCAGTATCCTGACGGTCACCTCCTACGCCACGCGAACGTCGCCGGTCCTGCGCGGCAAGTGGGTGTTGGAGAACCTCCTCGGGCAAACGCCGCCGCCCCCGCCGCCAAATGTGCCGGCGCTGAAGGATAATACCGTCTCGCAAAGCCTGCCCGTGCGCCAGCGCCTGATGCAGCACCGCGCCAACCCCGCCTGCGCCAGCTGCCACAATACGATCGATCCCGTGGGCTTTTCCCTGGAAAACTTCGACGCCGTGGGCCGCTGGCGGTCGGCTGAAGAAGGCGCGCCGGTCGATGCCAGCGGCGGCCTCCCCGATGGCAGCCATTTCACCGGGGTCGCTGGCCTCGAACAAGCGCTCCTCGCCCGCCCCGAAATTTTCACCACAACGTTGAGCGAAAAACTGCTCACGTTCGCGCTGGGCCGCGGCGTTGAGACGTACGACGGTCCGGCCGTCCGCGGCATCGTCCGAGCCGCCCAGGCCGATGGCTATCGCTTCTCGGCGCTGGCGGCCGCCCTCGTCAACAGTGCGCCGTTTCAGATGAGGATGAGTGAGTGATAAGCGTTTAGTGCATCGCCGCTGCCATCCGCTTCACGGGCGTATACCCGACGAATGAACGGCGGCTCGGCGGGGATAGCTTTCGGCGTACCGATCCGGGGGGCGTTGGAAAAGCCGAGCCCAACGGGCCGGCTCGAACTGCGCGCGTGGGGCTCGTCTAAAGTAGGTGGCCGGCAATCTAAATCAGGTTGGCCAACTACAGCCGACCCCTTGGTTAGCGCGATTCACGGAGAGGGTAGGAATCGAACCTACCTCGCCCCTTGCGAGGCGACGGCGGTTTTGAAGACCGCGAGGACCACCAGGAACCCTTCACTCTCCCAGTGCAACTTCCAGCAGAATCATATTCCCCAAACGGATGCCGCGGCGGGAATTCACCGTGTGCGTCTTACCGAGCCGGTTCCTCCGTTTTCGGCCGCGTGGAGAGCCGCGACAGGTGGGCGTCCTTCGCGGCCTCTCGTCCGCCGTAAATGAAGGCCCATCGGAGAGATAGACCGGTCGCCAGGCCTACCGCCGCGGCCAGCTTATTGGCGAACCGCCCTGCCTTTCCGGGTAAAGGCAGATGCTTCAGCACTTCGGATACGACAATACCCGCACAAGCCAGTCGCAGGTGATGGCGCTGGCCCCCCGTCGTCAGTGGCTTGGCAAGCTCCCCCCGTTCCTTAATAAACCCCGCCAGGCACGCCGCCTCCGTCAGGTGGGCCGCGGTGTCAATTTTCTCCAGCGCCCGGTGCGATGGAGAATCCGCGTTGCCCGGCAGCGCCAGGCTAATGGCGGCGGCGCCGGTGCTTAACGCGCTGGCCGTGAAAAGCGGCCCAATCCACTTGCTGCGCGACCACAGGGGATTAGCGGTGCAACTAAGCAGCACCCCCGTATACCCGGCCACCACCAGCGCAAACGGCACCCCCGCCGCATCGTGAAGCGCAAGCAAGGTTTTCCCGGTCATGCGCGCCAGCTTGCTCTTCTCGGCCGGCAGCGCCTTCTCGTCCCGTAGGTATTCCCGCACGACTTGCGTCGCCGCCATCCCGCTGTACCCGACGATCGCCCACGTCCCCAGGCTCATTGGGCTCGACGGCTTAAACACGCGCAGCATGTGATGGAACCGCTTGGGATCCCCCAAATCCGCGATCAGCAGCGGCGGGCACGGCAGAAATGCTGCCATCGCCACATAAGACCCCACCTTACTGATGTCGCGGAATTCCTTCCCCCCAAACCGCTCCGCCATTCGGCTGATCGCGTACGCGCCGGCCGACAACCCGCCCAGATAGAAATACCATGCGATCTCCCACCGCCAAAGCGGCGGCTTCAGCGGAGAAACATCATAATAAGACGGTTCAGGCGTCATCGCCTCTTTCTCCCCGTCGTGCCGAAGATGATTGCCGACAACGCCGTCAGCGCGATCCCTGTCAACAAGCTCGCGGCATATCGTTTGGATTGACCCTTGAACGGTTGCGGCGGCGCTTCCGGAAGGTTGTATTCGTTCGGATGATCCTCCAAAAGAAAAAACGAATGCAGCGGTCCATAGTCCCCCACTGAATCGCAACCGTAGAGATACGCCTTCTCGTTTCCGCGCTCCTTCAACTCCCCCACGCGCTGCCGCGCCCTATCCCGAAGCTCCTCGACCGGCCCAAATTGAATTGATGCCGTCGGACAGCTCTTTGCGCACGCCGGCGTCATGCCCTCCACCTGCCGATCCATGCACAGCGTACACTTGTGCGCATGCCCGTCTCCCTTCATCTCGACCGTTCCCGGCGCCACCTTGTCCGCGCGGTCCAACACGCCGAACGGGCACGCGGCAACGCAATATCCGCAGCCGTTGCAGATGTCGTTCTGCACATATACATCGCCAAACTGGTTGTAGATGATCGACCCCGTCGGGCACGAGTGCTCGCACGGCGCATCCTGGCAATGCTTGCACACATCGCTCGCCATCAGCCATCGGCTGGTGGTCGCCCCGTCGGCGCTGTTCTCGGTAATCTTTTCCTTGAATGAAACGTGCCGCCACGTTGTCGCTCCAAGCTGCTTGGTGTTGTCGTAGCTGCATCCGGTGAAATCCAGCCCATCCGCTGGAAGCTGGTTCCATTGCTTGCACGCCACCTCGCATGCCTTGCAGCCAATGCATAGGGTGGTATCCGTGAAGAACCCCATGATCCGCCCGAGTTCCCCCGCGTTCCGCGGATCAGGCACCGCCGTCCGGCGCGGCGGGAATACGTTCGGCAACTCCTCAAGCAACGCACCAATCGGTCCACCGATTTCGCCCACGATCGGAAGGCTGACACTCATATCAGTGCGACCCTC
>JBBRIN010000199.1:0-6941 GCA_038221115.1 Tepidisphaerales bacterium | reverse complement strand
CCGCCGCATTCATCGCCATTGCCGCGGGGCTGGTGGTTGTTATGTCGGTGTCGCCGGTGGCGGCGGGGCGCCCCTCGCTCATCAAGGGGCACGTTTTTGACGGCACCTACAGCGCCTATACCGACGCCACGATTCTTGCGGCGCATCACTCGGCGGTGGATTGGGCGAAAACCGTCACCACACGCTTCATCCACCACTGGCGACTGCTCTTCGAGCTGATGTGCCGCGACTTTTTCAACTTCTACGGCGGCTCATTTGCTGTCATTTTCGCGCTCACGCTGGTTTCGGGCATCCGCGGCATCTGGAAGCGCGACCCCTTGGCGCTGGGCGCGGCGGCGGTCGTCATCTGCATCGTCTGCCTCGAATGCGCCTTTTACATGGTCGGGCAGGACAAACCGCTGCGACTGACATTGGCGGCGTTCCCATTGCTTGCGGCGGTCGGCGCTGCGGTGTGGACGACCGCCACAGGCATCGCCGGGCCGGCCCGCTTAACCTTTCTGCGCCTCGCGCCGCAGGGACTGGTGCTGGTCGCGCTCTCCGTCCTCAGCGTTCAGATCACCCGCGCCGGGATCGGCGCGATGACCCATTACGACGCCGCCGATGCGCAGCTTGTGCCGTTCGTGGTGTCGTTCAATCACGATGAATCGACCGTCCTTGCCGGTCCAGGGCTGCTGTGCGTGCCTTACGTGCTCGAGCGGTATCCGGTGCGCATGTCCTTCGTGCCAGAGAATGCGCAGACGCTGGACCTGTTGCTTGCGCGTTATAGGGTTACCACGGTGATTCTCGGGCCGGACGAGAGAATAGCGCCGGGGGTTCTGCTGGCGCGCGGGTTTCGGCTGTATTATCGCGGCGTCGAGGCATGGGGCGTGAAGTACGCCGTTTATCGCCGGCCGGCGCACCCGGGCGACGATGCGAGATGGCCGATCGACGCGCCTGGCGCCGACGTGAATTGATTGGCTGAGCAAGATGGCTATGACAGTCGAAGAAGACGCCTTGGACGACGCCGCGCCGGCTGCCGTGCGCCGATTTGGGTTGCACGAGGTGGGCGCGCTCGCTGTGCTCGTGTTGGTCGTCACGGCGCTGTTCGCCCCGTTGTTCGTTCACGTCATCGGGAACTCGCCATACCTGCTTACGCTGGCCGACTACCCGGTGCATAGTGTTTACGCCGACAAAATGCGGCAGGAGCGCCGGCCGCTCGCTCCGCATTTCCTGTATCACGCGAGCCTGATCGTCGCCCGAAAAGCCGAGGAGATGATCCAGCACCGGCGCGAGGCGCTGGTGCGCACGCCGCTGAAGGATGATCGCCAGTTGGATCTGACCGACCCGCGCGTGCCGCTGGTTCATTATTACTATTCGCGCGCCAGCGTCGCGGTGATGGTGGCGGCATCGCTGGCGACCGCGCTGATCATGTGGGTCGTGCTGCGCGGGGCCCTCGGGCGACAGCGCTGGTCGGCCTGGGTTGCGGCGCTGGTCGCGCCACTGCTGATGCTCGTCGGACCCATCGCGATTTTCTTCGACTTTGATCGTGAATACTACCTGGGCTACATCGGCATCAACGTCTGGCACAACCCCACGACCATCCTGCTGAAGCCGTTCGCACTCCTCGCATTCTACTTTGGCGTCGCCGCGCTGGTCGGCACGCGCCGGCCGGGCGTGATGAGCATCATTGGCGCGGCGCTGATCGCCATTCTGGCGCTGCTCGCCAAGCCGAGTTTTACAATCTGCCTGCTGCCCGCGCTGGCCGTCTATGCCGGCATCCGCCTGGTGCTCCGCCGCCCGGTACACTGGTGGTTGCTCATCGTCGGGCTGGTTATCCCCTCGGTGGCGGTTCTCGCCTGGCAATACTCGCGGACTTACGGCCGCCCGGGCACGGGCGTCGAGTTCGCGCCTCTCAAAGCGATGTCGCTCTATTCGCTTTTCCTGTATCGAAAGCTCGCGTTCTCAACTGTCTTCCCGTTGTGCGTGTACCTCGCCTTTTTCCGCCATGCCATCCATTCCCCGCGCTTAAACCTGGCATGGCTCGTGTTCTTTTTCGGCGCCCTGTGCGCGTACCTGATGTCAGAAGTCACCCGCGCCGGCGACGGCAATTTCACCTGGGGCGGGCAAGTCGCGCTGTTCATTCTCTTCTTCGAATCGCTCGTCTTCGTGCTGCAGCGCGGCGTTCGGTTCGCCGAGCGCTGCGAATGCACCGGCGCGCGCCGGGCAGCGGCCTTCCTCACTGCCGACGGCGTCATGCTCTGCCTCGCGGCGTTCGCCGTGCACTTGTACTACGGCGTCAGCTACTACATCCACATGCTCACGACCTCGAACTCCGCGTACAACCTGTATTACTGACGTGTCATGACCGCCGCCCTCGCACAACCGCCCGCCAGACCCCGCACGCTCGCGGCCGAGCTATCGCCGCGCGACGCCGCGGCGCCGTCATCCTAAAGGTGCTCCGAAGGACCTGCGTCACCCGAAGAATGGGCCAGATGCTTCGGCGTACCTCAGCATGAGGGTTTTGGCACCAGCTTGACGCCCGTCGCTCGCGATGCAGTATCTCTGCATGATCATTAAGCTCCTTCGCCCCGCGCTCCTTGCACTCTTCCTTCTCAACGTCGGCTGCGCATCCTCCGTCCACCACCCGCGCCCTACACCATCCGCGGACGTCCTGACCGGCATCGATGTCCTCCAGCGCGACCACTTCGCCCTCCTCGCCGGCCGCCACATCGCCCTGATTACCAACCACACCGGCCGCGATCGCGACGGGAACTCCACCGTCGACATCCTCGCCCACGCGCCAAACGTTCACCTCGTCTGCCTCCTCTCCCCCGAGCACGGCCTCTTCGGCAACGTCGACGAAAAGGTCGGCAACACCACCGAGCCCAAGACCGGTCTCCCCGTCTACAGCCTCTACGGTAAAACCACCCGCCCCAACGATGAGATGCTCAAAGGCGTCGACACCCTCGTCTACGACATCCAGGATGTCGGCGCGCGCTTTTATACCTACAGCGCCACTCTCGGCATCTGCATGCAGGAAGCCGCCAAACGCCATCTCAAGTTCATCCTCCTCGACCGCCCCAACCCCATCACTGGCCTCGTCGTGCAGGGCCCGATCGCCGACAAATCCCATTTTGGCTTCACCGCCTTTGGCGCGCTGCCGGTGACCCACGGCATGACCTTCGGCGAGCTCGCCTGCCTCTACAACGATGCCCCCGGCGACAACTGGTCCATCCACGCCGACCTGACCGTCATCCGCATGGAAAATTGGCGGCGTTCGATGTGGTATGACGACACCGGCCTGACCTGGATCAACCCCTCGCCGAACATCCGCAACCTCAACGCGGCGAAGCTGTATCCGGCGGTGTGTTTCCTGGAATCCACCAACGTGTCCGTCGGCCGCGGCACGGATCAACCGTTCGAGCAGTTCGGCGCCCCGTGGATCGATGCCCGAAGATTGTCGGCGGAGTTGAACGCCGCCCACCTCCCCGGCGTCCGGTTTCTGCCCATCGAGTTCACGCCCACTGAAAGCCGCTTCAAGGGGCAGAAGTGCCAAGCGGTCCATATCCTTCTCATCGACCGCAATGCCGCCGATCCGGTGCTCACGGGACTCACGATCGTCTGGACGATCCACAAACTCTTCGGCGATCAGTTTGAATTCGCGAAAGTCGAGCGGATCCTCCAAAACCGCCAAGCGCTTGAAGCGCTCCGTACCGCGGCCGATCCGAGTCACATTCCCGACCTCTGGCAAAATGACTTAAACCACTTCATCTCCCTCCGGCGACATTATCTGCTGTACCCTTAAATTTCCCACCACAACGACCGCTTCCATGACCATTTCTGCAGAGCGCGGACTCGCGTGGTATAATGGCTTCCATGACAGCCGATACCTTCCGGGAGATTCTCCGACATAAGCCCTTCGAACCGTTTCGCGTCATCATGAGCAGCGGCGAGAGTTACAACGTCGTGCATCCGGAGATGGCATTGGTAAGCGCTCGCGCGCTCATTCTGGCTCTTCCCGACCCAACCGAGCCCGAGGGCGAGCGCCTGGCGTTTTGTTCGTATCTGCATCTGGCACATATTGAGGTGCTCCGCCCGTCTGATGCCGCGACCCGGCGTGCAAGCTAACCACGCTGCGTGCAATGGACCGGCCCCGCCACTGAACCGTCTTGGCTATATGCATCGTCATCCCGCCCCATGCCGTTACTCACAATTCATGCCATCGAGAAAACGTTCGGCCCGCGCGTCCTGTTCCACGATCTGGACTTCTCTCTAGAGCCCGGCGAACGCGTCGGATTGATCGGGCCCAACGGCGCCGGCAAAACCTCGCTCTTCAAGCTCGTCACCGGTGAGCTGACGCCGGATGCGGGCTCGGTCGCCATCGCACGCTCGACTAAAGTCGGCCTGCTTGCCCAGGATCCGGTGTTCGACGCATCGAACACCGTCATCGACGAAGCTGAATTGGCTTTTGCGGAGCTTCATCGTCTCTCGCACGAGCTTCGCGAGATTGAGCACGCCATGACGGGCACAACCGGCGACCAGCTCGATAAAACGCTCAAGCAATACCAGCGCGCGCAGCACGATTTTGATCTGGCCGGCGGCTACGCATGGCGGCATCGGCTGGAAGCCACGCTTCAGGGCGTCGGGCTCGACAAGTCCATATGGGAACAACCGATCCCCACGCTGTCCGGCGGGCAGCGTTCGCGCCTCGCACTGGCCAAGCTGCTCATTTCCGAGCCGGATGTTCTGCTGCTCGACGAGCCGACGAATCACCTGGACCTGGCGGCCATCGAATGGCTCGAGCGATATCTGCTCGACTTCAAAGGGGCCACGCTCCTGATCAGCCACGACCGATATCTCCTCGACCGCCTCGCCACGCGCATTGTCTGGCTCACCAAGGCGCGCCTGCAGAGCTATCCGGGCAATTACTCGGCGTTCATCGCCCAGCGCGAGCTTCAGGAGCTCAGCCAGCATCGCGCGTTTGAGGAACAGCAGGCGGATATCGAAAAGCAGAAGGAGTTCATCCGCCGCTTCGGCGCCGGCCAGCGATCCAAGGAAGCGAAGGGGCGCGAAAAACGGCTTAATCGCCTGCTCAAGTCCGACGCAATCGTCGACGGCGTCGAGAATCAGAAGCATATCCACCTGGCCCTTGCGACGGACCTCCGCGCCGGCGATCAGGTGCTGTCGGCCACCGGCCTGTCCAAGGCCTACGACTCGCGGACGCTGTGGACGGACGTCGCCTTCCACGTCAAACGGGGCGAGCGGCTCGGTGTCATCGGCCCCAACGGCTCGGGTAAAACCACCCTCCTGGAAACGCTGATCGGCCAACGCACCGCTGACGCCGGCGATATCCGCTGGGGCGCGAATCTGCGCATCGGGTACTACGACCAGAAGCTCGATGACTTTGACCCGGACAACACTGTCATGGACGAGGTCCGTGCCAACCTCGACGGCGACGTGAAAAACCAGGACCTTCGCAATGTTCTGGCGACCCTCCTGTTCCGCGGGGACGACGTCCATAAGCCGATCGCCCTCCTCTCAGGTGGCGAGCGCGCCCGCGTCGCCTTGGCGATTCTGCTGCTCGACCGGCCGAATGTTCTCGTGCTGGATGAGCCGACGAACCACCTCGACATTGCGTCGCGTGAAGCGCTCGAGTCGACTTTGGCCGCGTTCCCCGGGACGATTCTGTGCGTCAGCCACGATCGATTTTTTCTCGACCGCGTGACCAACCGCCTGCTTATTCTTACGCCGCCCGGCCTGGAAGATTTTGAAGGGAATTACACGGCCTGGATGCGGAAGGTGTCGCTCGACAAGCAGGAAGTCATCGCGGAGAAACAATCCCGCGGCGCCACGGCAAAGCCTCAATCCAGATCGAAGTCGACGGCGGTTCGCCCGCCGAAGGACAACCCGTACCTCCGCCCCTTTGGCCGGCTCACGGTCCCGGAGCTGGAAGCGCAGATTACCGAGACCGAGATTTCGCTGGCTGAATGCCAGGACCAGTTTGGCGCTGCCGCCTCGTTCAAAGACCCCGGTGGGTCCAAAAAACTTCAGGCGGAATTCGACTCGCTGACCAAAAAGCTTCAGCAGCTCGAAGAGGAATACTTCGCCCGCGAGCCCTGATACAACGTCCCGCGGGGCCGGTTGTACTCAGAACGACCGGACATTCGACCCCTGACAAAGGACATCCCAATGCCGCTCCTTCGCCGCTCCGCCCTTCTCGCGCTGATCCTTGCCGTCACCCCTTCGTTCATCCGCGCCGATGAACCGAAGAAGCCGGTGGCGCCGGTTGCCAAAGCGCCCGCCGCCGGGCAAAGTGACGACCCGACGGTTCCCGCGATCAAAGGCGCCGACGAGAAGCAGAAGGCGGCCTACGTCAAGCGCCACGAAGGGTTCATGAAGGACAAGCAGGAGTTGCTCAAGAAGGGGCCGATCCTCATGGTGCTGGAGGGAGACTCGATCACCGACGGGTGGCGCGGCGACAAGGGCAAGCAAGTCTTCGACGGCGCGTTTGGCAAGTACAATGCGTACAACACCGGCATTGGCGGCGATCGCACTCAGCACCTGTTGTGGCGCATCGACAACGGCGAACTGGACGGCATCGCGCCAAAGGTCGCGATGATCATGATTGGCACCAACAACACCGGCAACCCATCGGATGAAGCGATTGCCGACGGGATCACCGCGGTGGTCAAGCGCACCCACGACAAGCTCCCCAATACAAAAATTCTGCTTCTGGCCGTTTTCCCCCGCAACACCAAGACGAGCAACGGCGAGCCGACGGAGCCCATTCGCGCCCGCATCAAGCACATCAACGACATCATCTCGAAGCTGGATGACGGCGGGAAGAGCGTCAAGTACCTCGACATCGGCGACAAGTTTCTGGACAAGGACGGCAACCTACCCAAGGACATCATGCCCGACTATCTGCACCCGAACGCCAAGGGTTATCAGATCTGGGCCGA
>JBBRIN010000198.1:0-6949 GCA_038221115.1 Tepidisphaerales bacterium | reverse complement strand
GCGGTGATTGGCAATCTTCAGTTCATGATGGAGCACCCGGAGGTGAAGGATGCGCACAACGCGGGCCCATTTCAATCTTGCTACCGGAGGATGGGAGAGATCATTCCGCAGTTGGCGCGCGAGGGGTTGGAGCCGCGGGTGATGCTGGATTATTCGGGGTGTCTGCTGTGGGGCCTGCGGCAGATGGGGGCGGCGGATGTAATTGAGGCGCTAAGGCAGTTGGCGTGCGAGCCGAGGTATCAGAGGTGTATCGAGTGGTTGGGGACGGCGTGGGGGCACGCGGTGGCGCCGTCGACGCCACCGCGGGATTTTGAGCTACACGTACGGGCGTGGCAGCATCATTTTGCCGGTATGTTCGGCGTGGAGGCGCTGCGCCGAGTGCGCGGGTTTTCGCCGCCGGAGATGGCGCTGCCGAACCATCCGGATACGTGCCATGAGTTCGTGAAGACCCTGGTGGCATGCGGATATCGATGGGTGCTGGTGCAGGAGCATACGGTGGAGCGGGCCGCGGACGGAGGGGCGGTGGAGCGGCCGCACTTGCCGCACCGGCTCATCGCGAGAAACTCGCGCGGGGAGAGCGCGAGCATCGTGGCGATCATCAAGACGCAGGGGAGCGACACGAAGCTGGTGGGGCAGATGCAGCCATATTATGAAGCGAAAGGGTTGTCGCGAATGGAGGTGGCAGGCAAGGCCGTTCCGCCGCTGGTGACGCAGGTTGGGGACGGTGAGAACGGCGGGGTGATGATGAACGAATTCCCATCGGCGTTTGAGCGGGCAATGCGCGAGTCGGCGGGATCGCCTACTCAGGCGATGAACGTCACGGAGTATCTGGGGCATCTGGAGGCGGCGGGGATATGCAGCGAGGATTTTGCGGTGGTGAGGCCACTGTTTCATCGGAGGATCTGGGAACGTATGGGAGATGGCGCGGGACCGGCAGCAATGGAGGCGGCAATCGGCGAATTGCGCAATGAGGATACGCGGTTTCATGTGGACGGACGGAGTTGGACGGGGGATGTGTCGTGGGTGCGCGGGTATGAGAGGGTGCTGGGACCAATGGAGAAGGCGAGCGCGGCGTTTGCCGAGAAGATGGTGGGCCGGCGGGCAGAGGGGCGCGAGTATCGGGAGGCCCTGTATTATCTGTTGCTGAGTCAGACCAGTTGCTTTCGGTATTGGGGGGAGGGGGAGTGGGCGGATTACGGGAGGGAGTTGTGCCGGCGGGCGATCGACTCAATCGCGCGCCTTTAGATAAGGGGCATGTCAGTCAGGCTTGGTGGCGAGGATCAGCGGGGCGGGGCCGGGAAGGTCGAACTCGTATGGGTCAATGAAGCCGGCGTCGCGAAGCCATGCAGCCATTTCATTGAAGGTATAGGTGTCGCCGGCGTCGGTGTTGATGAGCATGTTGACGGCGAAGATCAGCGCGCTGGTCGGGCCGGTGCGGTCCTCATCGACGGTGAATTCGGCGATGGCGATGGTGCCGCCGGGACGAAGGGCGGTGAACGTTTTTTGCAGCAACGCGCGGCTGCGGGCTTCGCCCTCGCTGTGGATGATGTGGCCGAGGGTGGCAATATCGTGATCGCGGCCGAAGTCGGCGGTGAGCAGGTCGCCGGCGACGAAGCGGAAGCGGTCGACGACATCGTGCCGCTCGGCGATGCGGCGGGTGACGGGCAGGACGGCCGGCCAGTCAACGGCGGTGACTTGTACCAATGGGGATGCCTCGGCGAGCGCGATGCTCCACACGCCGGAACCGGCCGCGAGGTCGAGGACGCTCAGCCGGCGCGATGATTCAGGAACGCGCAGCGCTTCGGCGAGGGCGCGAGCGGCGTCGTAGCTCATGGGGAAGATGTCTTCGACAAACTCTCGGAAATAGGCGCCGCCGTCGGCCTGCTCGTTTACGGCGCTCGAGGGTTTGCCGGTGCGCACCACCTCGGTCAACTGCGACCAGCGCGGCAGCAGGTGCCGGCTGACGTGCCTGCACATGTAGCCCTGATAGGACGGGCTGGCACGAACGAGATACGCTGCACTTTCAGCGGTGAGCGCGTAGAGGTCGCCGTATCGGTTGAGTAAATCGAGACCGGCAAGGGCATTGAGGAGAATGCGGATCGCGCGCGGGGAAGAGGCGCTGCGGATGGCGACGTCGGCAAACGTCATCGGGTGGTCGTCGAGGACGTCGAAGATGCCGAGTCGTACGGCGGCTTCGAGGATGAGCGCAGGCTCATAGCCGGAGGCCATGTCGAGGATGCGATCGCGCGTGGGTAGTGAATCGGTAGGATTTTCGCTCATCGCAAAGGTTCCGCGAGGTTGAGGGACAGACCAGCCCGGTCGGCATGGAGGACCCGATTCACCGAGGCGAGGCACGCGAGCGAAAGCCGATCACGGCGAGGTTTCCCGCTGGAATCGCCAACGGCAACCGCCCGATCCCAAAGCGCCCAATAATCTCCAGTACCGTGCACTTCATGCGCCGCGGAAATGGAAAGAGCTTCACCCAGTATTGAAGTGGATAACGATTCACCACCTGGCACACCTCGATGCGCTCGAATCCTGCTTTCTCGACCATGAATCGCACGCTGGCGGGGGAGAAAAGCTGCAGATGCTCGACGTCGAAGATCGGTGACTTTCGGCCAAGCACCTGGGCCGAAAGCGATCGGCGGTTATGTCCGACGAAGAAGATCGCGCCGCCGGGCTTGAGGGCGCGCCATGTGTCGCGGCACATGGCCAGCGGATCTGATAAATGCTCGAAGGTTTGAAAACACGTCACGAGGCTGAGACTTTGCGGCGGGACTGCGCCGGGACGGAAGACATCGTGGCGGATGAGGCCGCGGATCGCCGGGTCGGCCGCCGCGATGGGAGCTGCGGATGGCTCGACGCCGACCGCTTCGATGAATCCGGCCGCCAATAGCTCTTTGAGAAATGCGCCATCGCCGGTTCCGATATCGAGGGCCCGGGCGAGGTCGGGCAGCTTTCGAATGATGTGGGGCAGGAATCGAGCATAGGTTTGTGCAGCGAACCTCGCGGCTTCCGCACTGTCGTAAGCTGCTTCGCGATAGGCTGCGGAAAGCGACAGGGCCGTTGGAACCGGGCTCGCGTAAAGCAAATCGCAGGCGCGGCACTCCAGGAGTCGCCAGTGCATGTACTCGGGGAATTTGCGGGAGGCGAAAGCAAATGAATCGAGTTGCTCCGGCCTGACATTGGCGGGCGCGAAGAGCCGCGAGCGGTCGGCGCGCTCGCACACAGGGCAGCACCGTTCTACCATTTCCAACCACATCGCGCATCTCTCCGCCACCGATTCCCAGAGTGCAAGGCTGCCTGTCCTACGTCGTGCGCCACGCCAGGACTGTGTAACCGAGGCAATCGTCGCCGCCCTCGCAACGGAGCGAAATGTTGGCGATGATCGCCAGGACGAGCAGGATCGGAGTCAAGACTACTCCGGCGGCACGTCGCAGCGCTTTAGAAACGACTCCGCCACCGGTTGAAAAGAGCAGGGCCAGGATCAACGCCATCGACTTGTAAGCAGCCACGGTCAGCGCATTACCCCTAGGGTAAACGGCGACGTCCTTAAAGCCCGCCTCGATGAGTAGGGATTGGAGTGACGAAGGAGTAAAGCGCCAATAGTCGTGTGGGACAAAATGCCAGCGGGCCGCAAACGGCACCGTGAGAACCACCCGCCCCCCAGGACGCAGTACCCGGGCCATCTCCGACAGGAATTGCCTGGTGTCCAGCACATGCTCCAATGTTTCGGTACACAACACGACATCGGCTGACGCATCGCCGACCGGCCATAGCGAGCCTGAAAAATACAAGGTATCGGGGGTTTGGTAACCGAAGTGCGCCGTGGCGTCAGCCGTATCGATGCCGACGTAGGCCGAGCCGGCGCCGAGCAGAACACGATAGGGTTGTGCGCCGCATCCGACGTCGAGAACCGTGCCGCTGCACTCGGGGAGGACGACGGAAAGGTCTCGCCAAATCGACCCGGCCTGCAAGTCGAGGAATCGCCTGGCGAATGCCGCCGCGCGGCGAGCCTTTCCGGCTGGTGGCGCCAGAAGCGGTGGCCGCCACGCCTCATCGACGCGCCGGGCCAAGTCCAGGCGTCCGTTGAGCAGATTCGTATCCATTCCTTCGCGGTGCATGTGAAAGCCTCATGCCGGGTCGCGGTCGCGCGGTTCGGCCTCATCGGCGGCTGGGCGCACCTCGCCGCCCCGGATAATGCTTCTGCGGATGAAACGCGGGCGGCGCTTGACCTCCTCGAAGACCTTGGCCATGTACTCCCCGATCACTCCGATCGCGAAGAGGTTGATGGCCCCGAAGAAGAGAACGGCGAGCAGGAGGGTGGTGATTCCGCGCGGGGCGAGCGACGGGAAGAGGAGGCGAGCGAACACCTGCACCGTCATTAAGACGAGCGTGATGCCCAGCATGAGCGCGCCGGCGAAGCTCAGCATGTTCAGCGGAACATGGCTATAGGAGAGGATGCCCTTTTTGGCCCAACCGATATTTTTGAGGAGGCTGTTGGTGGTCGCGCCGAACATGCGCTGCGGGCGAACATAATCGACGCCGGTCTGCTTAAATCCGGCGAATGCACGGACGCCGCGCAGGAATAGATCCCGTTCGGGGAAGCGCAGGATCGCGGCCACAACGCGCTTGTCCATGAGGGAGAAGTCGCCGGCATCGTGCGGAATGCGAACGAACGAAAAGTAATCGAACAGCCGATAGAATACCTTGTAACCGAGCTGCATGAAAAGAGAGGCTTCGCGCTTGACGCGCCGGCCATAGACGACGTCATAGCCCTCGCGCCATTTTCCAACGAACGCTTCGATCAGCTCCGGCGGGTCTTGAAGATCGCCGTCGAGCAGGACGACGGCGTTTTTAGCAGCGATCTCCATCCCACTGCGGAATGACGGCTGCGATCCGAAATTGCGCGAGTGCGAGATGCCAACGACGCGGCGGTCATCGTGGGTAATACGGCGGATGACCTCCTCCGAGTCGTCGGGGCTGCAGTCGTTCACGAAGATGATCTGGTAATCGATGTTCAAGCGGGTGAATACCGTCTTCAGCCGCTCGTACATGATCGGGATTGCCTGATTATCCTTGTAACATGCGACGACGGCGGTGACGCTGTGTGTCGTGTCCAGCGCGAATTTTTTAGATGAATGCTCATAAGCCGCCTTATCCGGCAACGCGCGATACCAGTCGGCGGTTCGCGCCAGCCCGCGAGCGAACTCGGTCCGTGGCCGCCATCCGAGGCGCTGGGCGGCCTTATCGGCATTGGCGTACCAATCGGAGACGTCCCAGCGCCGTTGGGGCATGTTGAACGAGGGCGCCGCGCTGATGCCGAATGTCTGCCGCACGACCTCGGCGAGTGATCCGATGGTCGTTTTGCTGCCGGTGCCGATGTTGAATGACTCGCCGTACTCCGTTGCCGCCAGGTTCAAGGCCGCGCTGATGAACGCCTCGGTGACATCGTCGATATAGACGAAGTCGCGCGAGATGTTCGGGTCAACGAACTCGGGGTAACCGCCCTCGGCGGCGCGCTTGACGACGTTGGGGATCAGCCTCGAAGAGTCTTCCATCGGCCCGTAGACCGAGTAAAGCCTGAGATTGCAGCAGGGGAAGCCTTTCTTCTTTCCCCAGTAGTACAGGAGATATGCGGCGGAAAGCTTGGACACTGCATACTCGCTGTTTGGGGCGTTCACATCCGTTTCGCGAGGGGCTGCGGCGTTGTCGCCGTACTCCGACGAGCTTCCGGCGTGGATGTAGCGGATCACGCCGCGGCCGGCCAGGTTTTCAAGCAGGCGAGAAACGAAATTAAAATTGGTCTGATAGATGAGCTGCGCATCGTTTTCAAAAGAATAGCCCCCATAGGCAATGCAGTTGAAAACCGTGCGAGGCTTCAGGTCGTCGAGCAACCGCTCGACATTGGAGTCGACCAGCAGATCGACGATGCGAACATTCTCGGCCGGAACGCCCTCCAGCCGCCATGCTGGCGTGCGCGTCGCGGTCGCATAGACGTCGTTTCGATGCTTCAAGGTGGCCAGGAAGAGGTTTGCGCCGATAAAGCCGCTACCGCCGAGCACGAGGATGGGACCCTGGAGGCGCTCGATACTCGAGCGATCGATCGCCGGCGGCAAAGCCGGCGGGACGGCATCCTGCGGCTCGTCGCTCACGGGCCCTCCGTCGGCAGGTGGGCCAGTTGTGCAAGAAGCGACTCAGCGTCGAGGCCGCACTCGCGCCGATGAAATGCCTGCGAACCGTAGCGTCCCGACGGATACCGCATCGCATGCCGATGGGTAAAGCGCTTCGGGGCGCGGCCTGCCAGCAGGAGATGTGCGGCGAGCGCGTGACCGACGCTGCCATGAGCAACATGCTCCTCAATCACGAACAGGTGCTGCGATTCTTTCAAGGATTGCAGTAGTTCGTCCGGCAGGCGTTGGATCGGCAACTCGGCAAGCACCCAGACGCTGGGCCGCCGCTCTGGAGGCATTGATGCTAAGGGTCCGAGGAGCGTCCCAATAAGGGGACCCACCGCCACCAGCGTCGGGCCGCCGCCGGTCAGCAATTGTCGCCAGGCGCCGTATTCGGGGACTTTGAAATCCCTGGGCTCCTCGGAGAGTCCGAGGCGCAAGTATGAGGGGTGGGAGAATTCGTGAAGCCGCTTCACGACAGGTGCGACATCGCGGCCAAATGCGGGGATGAATGCGTGCATGTCCTCGAGGGCAAGCAACGAGCCGTAGTCTTCCAGCGCGTGGTGGGTGGCGCCCATGACGCCGTAGCCATACCCGCCGCCGTTACCGACGAGGCGGACGGGGAGGCGATTGAGGCACACGTCGTTGCGGATCTGTTCAAAGGGCCGAGCGTACATGAATGGCGCGATGCTGTACGTCCAGGGTCGAAACCCGCCGCGCGCCAAGCCGGCAGCCGTCGACACCATGTTCTGTTCGGCGACGCCGGCATTGATGAA
>JBBRIN010000197.1:0-6968 GCA_038221115.1 Tepidisphaerales bacterium | reverse complement strand
GTTCGTGGGGTTTCCAAACGTTACTGGCGCCCCGCCATTTAACTTCACAAAGTTTGTCCCATCCTGACTGACGCTGACGACCGCACGACTCAACGCCCCAAACGTCGACGTCGGATTCTGTGCCTGCCCGCTCCCGTCGGCGCTGACGTCCACATATCCCACGTTGCTGTAAACTCCCAAGTTGCTCCCATTGGTTGGCACCGGGCTCGAAAGGTGCACCGTCATGCTCCCCCCCTGTCCCACGATCACAATCTGATTGCTCGAAAACGCCGGGTTGAAAGGGTTCATTCCCCCGAAAGAGGTATCCCCGTTCAGGTTCCCCGTCGCCGCCGACGAGTTCTGAAATGACGCCGACGCATCTCCCGGTGAATAATTCGGAACATCCAGTCCCGTCACCGGAATCGCCATTGCTCGAACTGCCAGTAGCCCGCACGCAAGACCCGCAAAAAATCGCCGCATCAGGACGCTCCCTGTGCCGATTCGCGCGGCACGTTCAGGAATAAGAAAACCCTCGGCCTCGCAAAAGGCGAGTCGGCCAAGGGTCATGAGCATCGAGGCGGAAATACGAACACTTCATGCGACAACGCAAGAGGCGCCCGGACCGCGGGGTTGCTGAATGAGCCCGGCCGTCCCGTTCGCGAGGACGATCCGACGCCCGCCGAGCCGACGAGGCTCAACGGGACAAACCCTTCGGGCAGGTCTTCTGGCTCAGGACCGGTCGTCGAACCGCCTTCCCACCGCCGCATCGATTCATCGATGCAGCCGGCAGTGGCTTCATGGTCCGGGACAACAAATGGTCCTTTACAGCGGCGCGTCCGCGGCGGAATTTCACCGCCTTCTCTCGCCGACGGTTGTGTCGGCGGGCTTCGCAGCCACCCTGAAGGTCGGAGGGAAGGATAGCGGGGGGATTTTGGTTTGCAAGCGGGAAAGAGCGGTGAGAAAAGATCGACGCGCGCCACTGAATCAGCGGGAGCATTTTCCCCTCCTCCGGTATTCCGGGGGAGGGATAGGGTGGGGGCTGACAAGACTGGCGTGGGACTTCACTCCTCGATGGAGCTTTCTGTCAGCCGCCGATAGATCTCATTGGCGACGACGTCGGTTTCTTTCAAAATGTCGCGGTCAGAGAATCGGATGACGCGGAAACCCGCAGCGCTGAGCGCGGCGGTTCGGATCTCATCGTACCGAAGCGCCTCCGGCTCACGGTGCTGTCCTCCATCGGCCTCGATTACCAGGCGGGCGGAGAGACAGATGAAATCGACGATGTAGCCGCAGACGGGATACTGCCGACGGAAGCGAAAGCCCGCCAGCCGGTGCTTGCGCAGGAGGAGCCACAGTCGGCGCTCGGCATCGGTGGGTTGACGG
Source organism: Tepidisphaerales bacterium (assembly GCA_038221115.1). Classification (GTDB taxonomy): domain Bacteria; phylum Planctomycetota; class Phycisphaerae; order Tepidisphaerales; family Tepidisphaeraceae; genus JANXVV01. Next base: position 5,606 of record JBBRIN010000197.1, on the reverse strand, counting down.
CGCAGGTCGCGCGCGAATTGGTGCAGCCGGCGGTCGCGATCGCGTTGAGGGGGCATGGATGACGCTCGAGCATCGCGGCAAACCCCCACCCTAACCCTCCCCCGGAATACCGGAGGAGGGGATAAACCGTGTGCGCCGCACCGCCGAGGCAACTACTTCGCCGGCTGCGTGGCGGCTGAGGGCAACAGCTTGGCGGTGGCGGGGGATTCGAGCTCGGCGCTCTTGACGCGGGTGATGTCGCCGTCGATGGCGGCGCGGATCTCGGCGGCCTTGGCGGCGTCATCGGCGAGGTAGTATTGGCCGATGCGGGTCGTGACCAGGGAAAGGAGGGCCGCGTTCTTGTTAATCGGCGCATCGGGCGTGTTGCGCTCGGCGCTGGCTACGGCGTCGAGGGTCTTGGTGGCCTCCGTGTAGGCGGCATCGGCCTTGGCGGCGGCGGCGGTGGCGTCGGCATCGGTGACGGCCAGTTCCTTGGGGAGGGGGATGTTGCTGCCTTTCAAGGCGTCCGCTAATTGCTTGGCGACCTGGGCGCGAAGGCGCGTTTCGTTGGCCGAATCGGCGAGCAGGCCGGCGAGAGCGCTCTGGGCGTGACCCTTGGGGAGCAGATAGTTGTTCTCATCGTAAAGATAAACGAGCGTTGCGAGCGCGGGGAGGACGCTGTCCTTCGAGTTCTTGTCGGTGAGAGCCGCGGCGCGGGCGGCGACCTGATCGCGAACGGTCTTGGCGGATACCGCGGCGGCGTCGTAGTTCTGGGTCGCTTCGCTCAGGTCCTGCGCGACGGCGGCGCGGTCCTGGTCGTTTTCCTTGGTGAGCCGGGCGAGGCGGGCGGCGGTATTCTCGCGCTTGTTGTCGCTCTTGGGGGTCAGGGATTGGGTCGCGATGCGGCCGGCGAGATCGTTCACGCCTTTCATCTGCGCCTGGACGGCCTGCCAGGAGGTATCCAGCTGTGACTTGCGGGCATCGAGCTCCTTATTCGATTCCTCCCAGAACTTCTGCTGCTCCTGGGCGATGGCCAGCGAGTGCTGGAAGGGGACGAGGGCGGCGTTTTTGATTTCGATCTGGGCGGCGAGGGTGCCGGCCTTGATGCCGGCATCGGTGGACTGCCGGAAGAGATCGACCGAATCCTTGCCCTTGGCGGCGGCGGATTTTTGCGTGAGCGATTCGGCTTCGGTCTCGGCGGCGGTACGCTGGGCCTTCAAGCCATCGATCTCCTTCTGTCGCTTATCGAGCTCCGCCTGGGCGGCGGCGGCATCGGACTTGGCCTTGGTGATCGCGGCCTGGTCGGCCTCCTGGGCCTTCTTAGCCGTGTCGAGGGCCTCGGCGGGATCGAGCTTGACGTAGCCGGTGTTGGCGGCCTGGATGGTTCGGATCTGGTCGCCGATGGAGGCGAGCTCCCACAGGCCGAGGTCGATCTCCTGGGTGCGGCGGGCGATCTCGGGCATGCGGCGGAGGGCGCGCTCGAACTGCTCGCGGGCCAACTCGCCGCGGGCCTGCACCTGCCCTGCGGGCGAGGCGGCGGAGATGGCGGCGGCAGCGCGGAGATCATCGACGGCCCGATCCTGAGCCTTGTTGCGGTCCGCCCCCTCCGAGCGATCGACATCGGCTTTCACTAATTGCTTCTCGACGTCCTTATCGCCCTGGCGGCCGGCGTGCTCCAGCTTGTCGCAACCGGCGAACGTGGCGAGAGCGGCGAGGGCGGCGGTCAGAAGCAGGGAGTTGGAGCGCTGGGAATGGGACGGATGCTTGAGGGGGTTGGGCATCGGGGGTACTCCGGGGGTGTGTGAATCAGAAGTTGATAGTTAATGGTTGATAGTTAATAGAGGGAGGACGATCACAGCGCTGAGCGACGTCGGCCCCCGGCCATGGGAACGATTGTCGATAAGCGGGTTGGGAAAGTCAAATTGGGGATGGGTTGGCGCGAGGTTTGGCGAGGGGGCGGGGGCGGCCGGATCGGCGTCCGCACCGCCGGAATAAGGAACCGCTGCGCGGTGCGGTGACAGGTGACCCCGTCCGGTTTCCTCACCGGAGGGGAAACAAGCGTGGAGATCGCGTGGTTCGCATCGCGGTAGGTCTTCCGCGAAGCTTCGTGTTCCGTCCATCTTCACGTTACGCTACCTTGAAGGTACGGCTCGGCGCGCGGCGGCGGTGGAGTGGCGTGGGATGGAGACGCGAGTTGTTATGGGCTATCTCATGTTGACGCTCTGGTCGGGACTGGGCCTCGGGCTGATCCTGCTGCTGGTCGCGATGGTGCTGCTGGTGAAGGCGGTCGACCGCTGGCTCGAGCGGCAAAGCCCGGTCGGCGTCGGGATCGCGCAGACCGATTCCGGTAAGGTGAAGCTGCAGTTCGAAGGCGGGCCGCGTGAGGGGCTGTACAAGCAGTTGACTGAATCGGGGGACACGCAGTCGCGGGAGTTCGGCCATTGGATGGTCGAGGGGGAAACGCTTCGGATTATCATCCTTGCGACGGATGTCAGGGACCATCCGCGGTTCGGCACCGACGTCGTATACCAGCTCACCTACCTGAGCCTCTTAAGGAAGCCGATGCCGAGAATTCAGATCGATGGCCCCGACCGGCCGAAAATCGTCTACGGAAGGGCGAAGGAAGGCGTCACGGTCGACATCGGACCCGCGCCAGACCTGTCCACCGCCGCGCACACTCCGCCGGCTCAACCGCCGACCTAACCCCAACGCAAGACCTCGCGCGCGGTTCCAAGCCGCTTGACCGAGCAACTCATGTCGTCATTGGTCGAACCTCCCCCCACCGGGGAAGGACACCGGACGGGGTAGCCCGTCACCGCCCCGCGCAGCGGGTCCGTTCTGGGGGTGCGGATGCCGACTCTGCCGGATGGCTACGTTGCATCGCGAATCGTTCCCGCCCATCGGCGATCCGTTCCCGTGCGGATGCGAGCGGTGGATCAGTCCCGACGGATGATCGGTCAGCGGTCGAGAGCGGCTGATGTGGCCTGACGGTTTGTCCGCCATGTCTGACGGGTTCCGCGTCAGGACTCGCCAGCGCCTCATGTCCCCTGACGAACGCTTCGCGATCCCTGACGGGCAGCTCGTCAAGGAACCAGAGCGCCTTGCGACCGCTGACGGGCGGCTTGTCAGGGCAAATGGGCGGCTCGTGAGGACTGCCGATGCATCGGGCAATGGCGCGGAAGGGGCGGGCATCGTTCGCGGGCGGGGTTTTATGGGTCGCGGGCGGGTGGCGAGCCGTCCGGAGAATCTGCTCAACCCCCCTCCGCCATCGTGCGATGTCAGGAAAGGCCCTGTGTGCCGAGTGCGAACGTATTTTGATCGCCGAACGGAGATGCGATGCAGTCGAAAAACTTTGTCCCGCGACGCGATGAGGCGCTCGCCCTGTGGGCCGGAAATCTGTCGGCCCTCGTCTCCGCCGGCGCGGGTTCGTACGAGTTGCTCCCAGCCGATGCGATGGCGCTGGCGGCATTGACGAGCGCGTTCGACTCCACCCTGTCCGCCGCGAAAAATCCGGGGACGCGCACGCCGGTGGCGGTGGCGGCGAAGAACACGGCGCGAGTGAATCTGGTCGCCCTCGTGCGCTCCCTCGCCCGCCGCATTCAGGCGACGGCGAGCGTGACGGCGGTGCAGAAGATTTCGCTGGGCCTCACTGTGCCCGAGGCGAAGCGCACGCCGATCGGCCCACCGGTCACCCGGCCGGTGCTGTCGGTCGCCGGGCGGTCGGGGCCGCTGGTGACGATCCGCCTGGCCGATGAGCAGACGCCGACCCGCCGGGCCAAACCCCCGGGCGTGGACGCGGCGAGCGTGTACGCGTTCATCGGCCCCGCCGGCACGGTCCCGCCTGCCGAGCTGTCCGCCTGGATGTACAAGGGACAGAGCCGCCGGGCGGATATGACGCTCGCCTTCGACCCCGCCGCCGCCGGGCAGATCGCCCACGTGCGGGCGGTGTGGATCAACCCGCGCGGGGTGGCCGGGCCGTTGTCCGATGCGGTAACGGCGGCGGTGGCGGCTTGAGGGTTTGAAGAGAAGAGCACCACGAAGGCGCGAAGGGCACGAAGGGGGAGGGGAAGGGGAAGGGGAACTCACTCCTTCAGCCCCTGCTGCATGCGGCGGAAGTTTCATTTGTACACGTTCAATTTCGGCCGCGCTCGTCTGAGGGCTGCGACGCCGGCGGCGGTCACCTTTGTCTGAAAGAGTTGGATTTTGGAGAGTGCCCTGAGTCCGGAGTCGGGGCGGATCAGTTCCATGAGGCCCGCATCCGTGACCTTCGTGTTGGCGAGGTTGAGGTCTGCCAGAGCATTCAGGCCCGAATCGGGACGGGCTAGTTCGCGAAGGGCCTGGTCGGTCACGCAGGCGCTTGCAAGACTCAGCCACGTAAGGGTATTTAGGCCGGTGTGCAGGCGGGCGAGTTCTCTGATGCCCGAATCAGTGATCTGCGTTTCACTCAGATCAAGCATCTTAAGCGCTTTCAGGCCGCAGCCGGGGCGGGCCAGTTCCAGAAGGCCGCCGTCCGTTACTGTTGTTCTGCTGAGGCCCAGAAAGGTGATCGTCTTCAGCCCGGAGTCGGGGCGCGCAATTTCCTTCAAGCCCGAGTCTGTCACGTATGTGGCGTCGAGGTCCAGGGAAACGAGAGCATGGAGGCCAGAGTCCGGATGGGCAAGCCTCTTGAGGCCAGCGTCCGTGATTCGCGTACCGTATAATCTAAGGATCGTCAGGGACTTGAGGCCCGTGTCGGGTCGGGCGATTGCTGCCAATCCCGCGTCCGTCACCTCGGGATTCCAGAAATGCAGCGTGGTAATCTCCCTTAGCGGGGTGTCCGACCGCGCGAGTTCCTTGAGGGCGGCGTCCGCGTACCGTCCTTCTCCGAGAGCCAATGAAACGCAGGCAGGGCCTCGGACTCGCGCCAGAAGGCGCGCCAGGTGGCGAAGCGAAGCAGCGTCTGGTGGCTCGTTGAAGGTCGCCGTGCGGATGGTTTCGTCGAAATCCGCCTTTGAGGTGAACGCCCGCTCGTCCGCCGCCAGCCGGGCCTTCCACCAGCCCCACGAGCCGGCGGCGCCGAGGCAGAGCGCCAGGGGGATGAGGAAGCGGGGGTGGATGAACCAGCGCAGGAGGCGGGCGCGGAGGCGCGGGGCGTTCGCGTAGTGGAGCGCGGCCGCGCTGGAAAGGGCGGCCGGCACGGTGGCCATCTCCACCGCCCGCGGCTGGGTGGTGTCCGTTTCAGATGGATCGCTCGTTACCTGCATGCACCACTCCCGCCATCGCCAAACCGGCCGCGCCCCGTGCGAGCGCGCCGCCACGGTGATCGCTCCCATCCTCCCCCATCGCCCGCCCCCGCTGCAAGCCAAAAGAAAAATCCTCTTCGCGTCCCCATTCGTGTCTTCGCGTCTTCGTGGTGAGCTTCAATCCTCCCCTTGAACCCGCCTCCACTTTCACCCGCCCCCCCGGCCGGCCTTGCCAGAGGGGGTTTTTGTTGGGAGACTTATTTTGCGGCAGGATAGCAACGAATCACCCTTCTGAAGCGATCCACGGAGGACGTTCATGACGCAAGCGACTGATGCTCCGATCTTGGATTACGGCAGCACCGCTGCCAAGCCTCCGCTGGCGATGGACGTCCGCATGCGGCTGTC
>JBBRIN010000196.1:0-6970 GCA_038221115.1 Tepidisphaerales bacterium | reverse complement strand
CCAGGACAACCACCGCCGCGATAAATGCGTTTCGCCACATGCATGCGCTCCGTTGCTTGCCGTCCCCGTCATTTAGCTCGCCGCGCATCATACAACGGTGAAGGGGTTAAGGTATTGCGTCGGCGGCGGGCGCATATCCATGGGCCTTGGCCGGCCAAGCCAGGGCAAACAGCAGCGTGCCCAGAACCGCGACGACAAAGATGGCCAGAAACCCGCGGTCCCACCCATATCGTTGCACGACCGCGCCCAGACCCCAACCGGAGAGAATGGTGGACGCGTACCCGAAGAGGCCTGTAAGCCCTACCGCGGTGGCGGCCGCGCGTTTAGTGGCCAGGTTGGCGACGCTGATGCCGACGAGCGCCTGCGGTCCGTAGATGAAGAAGCCCGCGAGACAGAGAATCCCCGTGTAAGCGGGGATGGATCGGCCGGGGTAGCGCCACAGCAGCAGGATTGCGCCGACGCAGCCGACCATGGAAAGCAGGCAAGTGCGCGCCCCGCGACCGCCGAGGACGCGGTCGGTGAACCATCCGGTGAAGAGCATGCCGACGATGCCGGACAGCTCGAACGCCGCGACCATCCAGCCGGCGTTGGAAAGCTTGATCCCTTTGGCTTCACTCAAGAGCGTGGGGCCCCAGTCGAAAATGGCATACCTCACCGCGTATACGAAGAAATTGGCGACGGCGATGATCCAGATGTACCTGTTGGCAAAGACGTGCTTCGCGATGAAAGCGCGAAAGGCTTCGGGCGATTGCGTGTCATCGGTCACGTCGTCGGTCGGCCGCAGATCGCCGGCGGCCAGGTCGGTGCCCTCGACGTCGGGCAAGCCGACCGAGATGGGCGTGTCCGGCAACGTGAGGAGCATGAGCAGTGCGCCGGCGATGGCGAGCGCGGCCGGCACGAGGAAGCAAAGCCGCCACGAATACCCGACGAGGTAACCGCAGAGAACGACGACGGCGCCGGCGCCGATCGAATGCGATGTATTCCAGATCGACATCTTGGTGGCGAGTTCCTTGGGCGGGAACCAGTGCGTCATCAAGCGCGCGCAGGGCGGGAACCCCATCCCCTGGAACCATCCGTTGAGCATCCAGACGAGGCCGAACACAATCACGGCTGACGAGAGGCCGAAAACGACGTTCGTCAGCGCCGACAAAATCAAACCTGCGGCGAAGAACCGTCTGGCGTTGGCTCTGTCACCGATAAACCCGTTTGCGAATTTGGAGACGCCGTAGAGCACGCCGTGCAGAGTGAGGAACAACCCCAGTTGCTGTTTGCCGATGCCCAGTTGCTTGCCCATGACGGGCATGGCGATGCTGAGGTTTTTGCGGACGAAGTAGAATAGAGCGTACCCCAGCGTAGCCCAAAACAGCACGCGAATTTGGCCGCGGCGATAGGCGGCGCGAATGGCGGCGGGATCGGTGATTTGCACCGCTGCCGGCGGGTCGGGATTGAGCCAGGGAATAAGGCGCGGTTTCGGCTCGCGACCATAGGGGAGGACGGGGGCGGGGGAGGTGGACGGAATCATGAGGTGGGGTGTCCTTCTTACTCGGCGGCGGGCGGCCACGCGCCAGCGGGGGAAAAGACTTGAGCAAGGCACTGATCCAGCACGCCCGCCTCGGCGGCCAGATCAAGGACGGTATAACGACGCCGAATCAGGTGAGCCTGGCGGAAGCTTTGGCGGAGTCGATGGTGGCCGATTCCGATTTCTTCGGGCGCGGTGGGTGCGCCGGCGGCGGCGAGCATTTCGGTCAACCGCGCCACGGGCGGCAGATGTTGGCGGAGGCGCTGACGGAGCGACGGCCACTGGCGGCGCAGGAGATCGAGCCGGCCGCGCAGGGTATCGCGTGAGACGGATTTGGCGGTCGTTTCGATTCGGGCCTTTTCTGCAAGTTCTCCCTCGCCGAGCAGCTCGATGATGCTGATTTCGACGGCGGCGGGAGTTGGCCAAGTTGCAATGGCGCGCTGAACATCCAAGGCTTCCAACGGCAACTTTAGCAGGCATTCGTACAGGTGCGCAACCGCCAGCGTGCCAATCGCCACCTTGAAGCCGTGCGACGGCACCTGCCCGCGGTAGGTATGGTGCTGCATGTCCCAAAGATGGCTGAACTGATGCTCGGCCCCTGACGCGGGGCGGCTGGTCTTGGTCCATTGCATGGCGAACCCGCCCATCATCAGCCCCTGAGTGAGATGATGAATCGCAGAAACCTCGCCCCGCCGAACACCCGCCGGATCCGCCAGGCTCGCAAGCAACGGCACCTGCACCAGGTCCCAGGCAGTCGCATCGATGGGGTCGATGCCCAGCGCGTCGGCAACGATCCAATCCGCTCCCGCGGTGATCTTGGCGAGCAGGTCAGCGTAGCCCGCGGCGTTCATCATCGGGGGGGCAGCGGCGATGACGTCCAGGTCCGCCACCACGGCTTGCGGAGCGGGGCAGTCAAAGGTCTGCTTGGATCCCGTGTGCGTGATCGATGCTCCGAACGCCGTGTAGCCGTCCATCGATGCGGCCGTCGCGACGGCCAGGTACTGGCGCCCGCCCCGATGCGCCGCCAGTTTGGTGAGATCATTGATCGTTCCGGATCCGACCGCTACGGGGATGGCGTCATGGCTCGCCACCCATTCCTGCAACCGCTCGACGAAGCGATATTCGGCGTACAGGTCGGAGTCCGTAAAGATGAACGGCGCGACAGCCTCATGCCCGGCGCGTTCAAACGCTGCCTGGACCGCTCTGCCGGCGACGGCAAAGGTAGTTGCGTCCGCCACGATCCCGGCCTTTCGCATCCCGAATTGGTTGCGGAACACTTCGGGCGTCGTCGCAAGCAGCCCTCTTGCGATTTCCAACTGCCGCGTCTCGCGCGCCGCCGCCAATGCGCGTCGGAGCAGATCGGGCGTTTCGCCAGGCTTCTTCGCGCCGGTTTCTGCAATTCTTGTCATGGGTTCGTACTTACCTCGACTGAAATCAGGGCCTGGGCGCGCGATTCATCGCCCAGAGCGCAGCGTTGGTCGTGCTGACGGCCTTCGCGCCGGCGCCGATGATACGGCGTACCAACTCCGGCGATCGAATCAATCCCCCTGCGATCGAGGGCATCGAAAGCCGGGTGAAGCGCTCCGCCACTTCAGCGAACGCGACGCCGGGCAGCATTTCAATCGCATCGGGCTGCGCCCGCTCGATCACCTGCAACCCCCGCTCAACCGCACGTCCATCCTGAAGGAACAAACGCAGCACCGACAACAGCCCCAGCTTGCGGGCCAGCGGCACCAGGTGCTGGCGAACGGTGATGATGCCATCCAGGCGATCGAGCGTCGCGGCATAGCGAAGGCCGGATTCGTCGTTCGCCAGTCCATTGACCAGATCCAAATGAAGGAAGACGGGCAGTGAAGCATATGGCTCGCGCGAGAGAGCCTTCATCAGCGCCGGAAGCTCAGCCAGCTCGCCGCCGCCGATGAACAACATGCTGGCCGCCGGAAGATCATCGGGCTCGGAGCCGACGCCCTCGGTGAGGTACGGAATCACCGGCTTCGCGAAATGAGCATGTAAATCCCTGGCGATGCGGCGCGATTTCACGTGACCCTCTGGAGCGTTTCGGTTATCATACTGAATCGACAGGACAATCAAAGGAACCGGCACTCCGCGTGCCGGGTTCGTGTGCATCGGGCTAGAGATTAAAGAGAAAGCCCCACGGCCACCGCCGTGGGGCTTTTTATTTTGCCGGTGAGGACGTTTGAACGTGGAGCGACTTCGGAGAATCAAGCATCTGGCGCTGGACCTGGACGGGACGCTCTATCTGGGCGGTCGGCTCTTTCCGTTCACGCTCGCGTTCCTTCGCCGCGTCGGCGAATTGGGCATCGGGCGAACGTTCTTCACGAACAACTCATCAGTCAGCACCAGCGACTACGTCCAGAAGCTGCGAACCCTCGGCATCGATGCGAGCGCGGATGACCTGTATAGCTCGACGACCGCGACGCTCTTTTATCTGCGCGAGCACCGTCCGGAGTTGTGCAACCTGTTTGTCCTGGGAACCCCGGCGCTTCAGCAGGAATTTGCCGACAACGGGTTTGGGCTGTGCGAGCCGGCGACGTCCAAGCATCCTGCGGGTGAGCCGGCTCCCGATGCGGTCGTGGTTGGCTTCGACACTTCGCTGGAATACGCGCGGCTGTGCCGCGCGGCGTACTGGATCTCACAGGGTAAGCCATTCATCGCGACCCATTGTGACGCCGTATGCCCGACCGATCAGGCGACGGTGCTGCCCGACTGCGGCGCGATCTGCAAGTTACTCTCACACGCGACGGGGCGCGAGCCCGAGGCGGTCTTGGGCAAGCCCTCTCCGGGAATGCTGGAGGGAGTCATGCGTCGCCACAGCCTGCGGACGGATGAGATCGCGGTCGTTGGCGATCGGCTCTATACGGACATTGCGATGGGGCAGGCAGTGGGCGCCATTTCCGTCCTTGTGCTTAGCGGCGAGACGACTCCAACGCAGGCGGCGCTTGCCACCCGTCCGCCTGATTTCATTTTGGAGAACGTTGCGGCGTTGGGGGATTTACTGAGCGAGTCGCGGAGGAGCGAGTCATGTCAGCCGGCGTAACTCATCCATGGTGCAGGCGCCGCGCGGAGCGGTTGAAGCGGCTGACCGCCCAACCGATCGATGTGCTGGTCGTGGGCGGCGGGATCGTCGGCTCGGGAATCGCGCGCGACGCGGCCATGCGCGGTCTCTCCACGGCCGTCATCGACCGCTACGACTTTGCCTTTGGCACCAGCAGCCGATCCAGCCGATTGCTCCACGGAGGGCTGCGCTACCTTGCCCAGGGCCGCATCGGCCTTGTCCGCGAGGCCAGCAGCGAGAAGATGACGCTCGCGCGCATCGCACCGCACCTCGCCGCGCCGCTGCCGTTCATTTTTCCCACGTACAAGGGCAGCGGCTGGGCGCGATGGAAGCTGCGGCTGGGCGTCAAGATGTACGATCTGTTATGTGGCAAATCGAACTTGGGGAAATCTTCCGGATTGAACGCTGATGACGTCCTTCAGTTGGTGCCGGGGTTATTGCCGGACGGTCTCACCGGAGGAGTGCGCTACTTCGACGGTCTGACCTGTGACGCGCGGCTCGTGCTCGACACGCTGCGCTCGGCCGCGGCACACGGCGCCGAGCCGCTGAATTACACGCCGCTGATCTCGGCCGATCGCCAGGATGGCGTGTGGCGCTGCACCGTTGGCGATTCCTCCCCCGGGCAGGTCACCCTAGCGACACGGACCGTCATTAACGCCACCGGCGCGTGGGCGGAAGCATTTCCGAAAAGCCACGTGAAGTTACGGCTTACCAAGGGCGTTCACCTGGTGGTCGACCGCTCTCGCCTGCCGGTGGGTGACGCGGTGGTGATGACCGACGGCAAGCGAATCCTCTTCGCCATCCCGTGGGGCGAGCGCGTCATCCTCGGCACGACCGATACCGACTACGATGGCCCCATTGAAAACCCCGGCTGCGACGAGGCCGACAAGGCTTACGTGCTGCGCATCGTCAACGGCGCGTTTCCCAGCGCGAAACTAAGCGATGCGGACGTGGTCAGTGCCTGGGCGGGGCTCCGGCCCCTCATTGCCGACCCGAATGGGAAGCCATCTGACATCTCGCGCGCTCACGATATCGATGTGCAGGAGGATGGCTGGATCGACGTCGCCGGCGGGAAGCTGACGACGTATCGACTCATGGCCGAGCAAGCGGTTGACGAGGCGGTCCGCCTGCTGGGTCGGCCGAAGACCAAGAGCACCACGGCTCGAGAGCCGCTGCTGAGCGATGAAGACACCGGCGACTACACCGGCGTTACTCCGCCTGAGGTCTCGCGGGCGACGGTGGAGCATTATTGTCGCGAAGAATGGGCGCGCCATCTTGATGACGTGATGTTCCGTCGCGCCAATTGGCGCTTTTATCGCCGTGACCACGCCGCCATCGCCGTTGACGTGGCGGGGTGGATGGGCACCGTTCTGGGCTGGACATCGCTGCAAACGACTCAAGAACTTGAGCGGTACGGTCGAATGACCGCGCCGCTCGCACCGCGCTGGGAATCGCCTCCGCCCGAGCAGCAAGAGGCTGCAGCAAACGAGCAGCCTGCGATGGCATCATCACCTCAAACCAACAGCGGCGCGGTCGCGTCCAACTGAACGACTTTGCACGAGCCCAAAGGAACTGAATGTCTCGATTGCTCGCCGCCCTGAAGACCCAGCTCGACACGAGCGCCGTCATTGCCGATCCCGCGATCGTCGATCGTGCTTATCGCTATTGGCGCGTGCGCATCCTCGCGACGACCATCGTCGGTTATGCGCTGTACTACTTCGTCCGCGCCAATATCTCGGTTCCCCTGAAAGCAATGGGGGCCGACCTGGGTTACTCCAAGGAGCGGCTCGGCATCATCCTTACCGTCGGCGGTGTTACCTACGGCGTCTCCAAGTTTCTCAACGGCTTTCTGGGAGATCACGCCAACCCGCGTTTCTTCATGGCGATCGGCCTGCTGGGCTGTGCCGCCATGAATTTGCTCTTCGGCCTGTCTTCCTCGCTGCTGTTCTTCGTCAGCTTCTGGTTTCTCAACAACTGGGCTCAAGGCATGGGGTTTCCCGCCTGCGCCAAATCAATGGCGTACTGGTTCAGCCCCCGCGAACGCTCCACCACCTTTGGCATCTGGCACACATCGCACATGATCGGCGCCGCGCTCATCTCGGCGCTTACTGGATACCTCGTTAAATACCTCGGCTGGCGCGCTTGCTTCATCATTCCGGCGGCGCTAGCTACTTTCGGCGCACTGATCGTGCTCCTGTTCCTGCGCGATACGCCCGGGTCGCTCGGACTGCCGCCCGTGGAGATCTATAAGGGCGACGAAGAACCTGCGCAGCTCGCGGCCGAGTTGAAGCAGCCCGTTCGCACTGCCGACGGAATTCTCGACTACGAGTCTGCCGAAGGTTCAGCGACGTACTGGGAAGTCGTCGTTCAGTATA
>JBBRIN010000195.1:0-6988 GCA_038221115.1 Tepidisphaerales bacterium | reverse complement strand
TGTTTCACCGGCGGAAGCGCACAATGTAGAGGTCGATTGGGGGACGGATTAGCACTTTGACGCATTGGCCAGATGCTTCGGAGTACCTGCTCTGAAAATAGATCGCGAAGACGCAAGCCAGGGGGGCGGATCGCGCGTGAGGTTGCGTTCATCCGTCGCGGGTGTGCGATGCGCCGCACGTGGGGACTCAGCCTGACGAGGGGGGCGGGGCGCGGGAATCTGAGATGTTGGTTGACGATTAAGCCCGATAAACTTCCTCCGATAAACCCCACCCTTTCCCCAACCGATACCGACGACAGACGCATGATCCGCGTCCCGGTAACCCATGCGCCTACAGACCAAGTTTACGCTCTCTGTCGCGGCCGTCCTCACACCGGTGATGGTGGTGGCGGCGTGGAGCTGGGCGGGCATCCAGCGGTCGCGCCTGGAGGCTGATGCATTTCGATCACTCGACGTCGTCCAATCGACGCTCGATGCGACCCGATCCTATGCTCATGATGTCTTACGCCCCGCGCTGACGAATGCCGCGGGAAATCAGGACGTGCTCAACGCGAACGCCACGGTTCAAAGTGTTTTTCAGCGCTTCGCGAAGGATCATCCGGCCTATCTTTTACGGGAGGCGAGCGACAACCCGCTCGACGCGGCGAACTTCGCCGATCCGCTGGAGCGCCGGCTCTTAGACCGTTTTCGGCGGGATCGGGCGCTCCATTCGCTCAACACGTTTATCACCGATGCGCACAACGTTGAGTGGGCGGTCTGTGCCAAGCCGATTGTCGCCGAGGCATCATGCCTTCAGTGTCACGATCGCCCGGAAAGAGTTGGGGCTTCGCAGGTGGCGCGGTTTGGGTCGACCCATGGGTATGGGTGGAAGGCGGGTGACGTCGTCGCCGTGCAGACGGCGCGCTACGACACGGCGGAGCTGCGGGCCGCTCAATCGGTGTTGTCGCAACGGGCGTTTATCTGGGGCGCCGTGCTGGCGCTGGGGGCGCTCATCGTCGTCAAGCTGGCGGCGCGGCGATTTGTTTCTGACCCGATCCTGCGCCTTGGCCATCGCATGCGGCGGATCGCGGCCGGAGAAACGGATCGGCCCATTCCGGACAATCGCCGGGACGAGCTGGGGACGTGCGTTCATGCGTTTAACGACATGCTCGATACGGTCCAGCGCGGCATCACGCGATTGAAGTCGGCCAACGAGAATCTCGAGCAGCACGTCACGGATCGCACCCGCGAGCTAGCCAGCCGCACCGCTGAGTTGGAATCGGCGAATCGCGCCAAGAGCGAGTTTCTGGCGGCGATGAGCCACGAGATCCGCACGCCGCTGAATGGGATCGAGGCGGGCAAGCTCGAGCTGGAACACGCTGATTTTAACTTGCGCGAAACGTTGCGCGATGTGGCGAACCTGCTGGCTCCGCTCGCGGCGAAGAAGGGGGTGGCGGTTGCGTTCGGGGTCTCGCCGTCCCTCGCCAGTCGCCTGGTGAAGGGCGATTCTGAGCGGCTCCGGCAGGTCATTACCAATCTCGTCGGGAACGCGATCAAGTTCACGCAGGCGGGCCGGATTACCATTCAGGCGGTTCCTGTGCGCGCCCAATCCACGGCTGATTCCTCGCTCGTCAAAATCTCCGTGACCGATACCGGCATTGGCATTCCGGCGGACCGCCTCGATCGGCTTTTCAAGAGCTTTTTACAGGTGGCCGCTTCGACCACGCGCCGCTTTGGGGGCTCGGGACCTGGGCTTGCGATCTGCAAGCGCCTGGCCGAGTTGATGGGCGGCGAGATCGGCGTCACGAGCACGGAGGGCAAGGGGTCGACCTTCTGGTTCACGGTTCGGTTCGCCACGGCATCCGCCGTTGAGGCGGCGCCGAAGATGCCGATGACGGAGCCGGTCAAAACGGATCGCCGGCCGCTTCGTGTTCTGCTCGCCGAAGACAATGAGGTGAATCAACTGGTGGCGACGGAGATTCTTCGCCGGGCGGGGCACAACATCGACATCGCGGCGAATGGGCGGTTGGCACTGCAGGCTTTTAAGATCAAGAAGTACGATCTCATTCTGATGGATTGCCAGATGCCGGAGATGGATGGTTTCGAGGCTACGCGGGCGATCCGCCAACATGAAGTGCAATCGGCGGCAGACCTGAGCACGCTTACGCCGATTCCGATCGTCGCTCTGACGGCCAACGCGATCGAGGGCGATCGCGAGCGCTGCATCGAAGCTGGGATGGATGACTATCTGCCGAAGCCGTTTGATCCGCGGCAGCTTTTGGCGCTGGCGGACAGCGTGACGAGTGCGCCGGCCGCGGCGTCGACGCCTTTAGCGACCGTGCCGAAAGCGCCGATCGTTCGGGGCGATTCCCTGATCCACTACGAGTCTCTCCTCCACCGGGACCACATTCCCAAGTGCATTTCTCCTTCAGCCGATGCTTCGTCCATCCAATCGCAGGCCGCCTAGATCCTGTCGCGCGAGTGCAGGCAATCGGCGATGCGCGCCGAGATCTGGTGCACCGCGCGCAGTGTTTCTCCATCCACCCCGTTGCATCCCACTTCATCTTCCCTACAACTAACGGCTCTGTAGACATAGCGGAGAACGGACGAACGCTCATGGCCCAAATTACGCTTCCCGACGGATCCAAGAGAGACTTGCCTGACGGCTCCACCGTCCTCGACGTTGCCAACTCGATCGGCAAGCGGCTTGCGCAGGCGGCGGTTGCTGCGAAAGTGGATGGCGTCGTGGTCGATCTGGCGACGAAGCTGTCGGGGGAACACACCGTTTCTATTTTGACCGATCGTGATCCGGAAGCGCTTCTGGTGCTTCGCCACTCGACGGCACATGTGATGGCGGAGGCGATTCAGAGGCTGTACCCCAGAGCGCTGCTGGCGTACGGACCCGCTCTCGACACGGGCTTCTACTACGATATCGCGCTGGATACTCCGATCTCCGCGAATGATTTTCCGAAGATCGAGGCGGAGATGCAGAAGATCGTGCAGGAAGACCGGCCGTTCACGCGGTATGAGCTTTCGTTTGATGAGGGGCTTCAGAGGCTCCGACAGGAAGGGAACAAGTACAAGATTGATAATGCCCATCGCGCGCAGGCGGGGGGCGCGAAGTGCCTAAGTTGGTATGCCACCGGTAGGCCCAAGGAGAATTGGGAGGATTTGTGCATGGGGCCGCACATTCCTTCCACAGGCCGGATCAAGGGCTTTAAGATCATGTCCATCGCCGCCTCGAACTGGCACGGCGATGTGAAATCGGATCGATTCCAGCGCGTGTATGGGACGGCGTTCTTCGATAAGAAACAGCTTGATGAGCACATGACCCGCCTCGAGGAGGCGCGCAAGCGCGATCATCGCGTGCTGGGGCCGGCGGTGGGGTTGTTCACGATTGACGACAAAGTGGGACAGGGGCTTGTGCTGTGGAAGCCGAAGGGTGCGGAGGTGCGCATTCAACTTCAGAACTTCATCAGCGAGCATCTTCGGCGGCAGGGGTATAAGCAGGTGTTTACGCCGCACATCGGGCGACTGGACTTGTACAAGACGTCGGGGCACTTTCCGTACTACCGCGATTCGCAATTCCCGCCGATCATCGACCGGGAGTTTTACGATGCCTTGGCCAAGGAGAACTGCGGCTGCGCCGATCTGGCGAACCGCATGGAGAAGGGAGATGTCGAGGGGTATCTCCTGAAGCCGATGAATTGTCCGCACCACATCCGGATTTACGCGAGCGATCAGCACTCTTACCGTGACCTGCCGATCCGGCTGGCGGAATTTGGCACGGTGTATCGCTGGGAAAAATCGGGCGAGCTTGGCGGCATGACCCGCGTGCGCGCCTTCACCCAGGACGACGCGCACCTGTTCTGCACCGAAGAGCAGGTGCCGGGCGAGTTGCTGATGTGCCTGGAACTCGTGAAGATCATCCTCGGCACGCTGGGCATGAGCGACTACCGCGTCCGCGTGGGGCTGCGCGACCCGGACTCGGCGAAATATGTGGGCGATCCGGCGCAATGGGATCGCGCGGAGGCCGCCTGCATCAACGCGGCGCAATCGCTTGGCGTGTCGTTCACGAAAGAGCCGGGCGAAGCTGCTTTTTACGGGCCGAAGATCGACTTCGTCATCAAGGACGTGATCGGGCGCGAATGGCAGCTTGGGACCGTGCAGGTCGATTACCAACTGCCGCAGCGCTTCGATCTTTCGTACATCGGGCCGGACAACAAGCCGCACCGGCCGGTGATGATCCATCGGGCACCGTTTGGGTCGATGGAACGCTTTATCGGCGTGCTGATTGAGCACTTTGCCGGGGAGTTCCCGCTGTGGCTCGCGCCGGTTCAGGCGGTCGTACTGTCGATCAGTGAAAAATCCAATGAATATGCCCAGGAAGTCTTCGATGCGCTGAAAGCCGCCGGGCTTCGCGTGGAAGCTAACCTGGGCTCCGAGAAGATCGGCGCAAAGATTCGCACGGCGCTGATGCAGAAGATCCCCTACCAACTCGTGGTTGGCGAACGTGATGCTGCCGCGAAGACGGTCGCGGTGCGAACCAAGGCCGCCGAGCAGGGCTCGATGACCGCCGAAGAATTCATCAGCCGCTCCATGCACGAAATCTCCACGCGCGGCCACACACCGGGGACTCCATCGACGACAATCTAACCTCGTATCTGTGGCATCCGGCCCGTTCCCTCCGAGACACCGGCGCGCGGATAGTGATGGGATTTCGTCCCTGGCGTTGGTACATTAGAAAATGCCGGGCCAGCGGAGCGTCGATGCGTTCGCGTGGGCAGCACATCCGAGGAAACGAATTGGGAGCTGCAATGAACCGGATAGGGTGCGTTAAAGGCCTGCTCCTTCTTGCCTTGGTTAGCTTACCCGTCGCGGCGCAACCGGCGACACATCCCACAACTCGGCCGATCCGCGTGGCGATTTACCAGGACGCCGGCAGCATGACCGCCGCAACCAACATTGAAAAATGCCTTAAGGTTGACCCCGCGCGATTCAGCTACAAGCGCGTCTCTGCTGAGGAGATCCAGGACGGCGTTCTCAAGGACTTTGATGTCCTCGTCCAGGGCGGCGGCAGCGGCTCGGCGCAGGGGAAGGCGCTGGAAGAATCGGGGCGCGAGAACATCAAGCAATTTGTGAAATCGGGACACGGTTACCTGGGCATTTGCGCGGGGGCGTACCTTGCATCAAGCGATTACACCTGGTCGCTTCATATTCTCAATGCCAAGGTGCTGGATCGGGCCCACTGGAACCGCGGCGGGGGACAGGTTCAGCTTGCGCTGACGGATGCGGCGCGGCAGCAACTTGCCATCGACCAGCCGACCATTGAATGCCGCTACAACCAGGGGCCGCTCCTTTCTCCGGATACTAAAGCGGAGCTTCCGGCGTACACGCCACTGGCCACGTTCGCGTCGGAGATTGCTCTCAAGGGGGCGCCAAAGGGAGTGATGATCGGCACGACCGCGTTCGCACGCTCCACGTTCGGCAGTGGCCGGGTCTTTGTCAGCAGCCCGCATCCGGAAGCCACGCCGGGCCTCGACCCTATCGTTCGTCGGGCGGTTGAGTGGCTGGCGACGGGGCAGGAAGCACCGGCGCCTTGAACTTCGGCGAGTAGCGGACTCGGCAAATCTCCCCCCCTCGGGCCAGCGTAGCGCCCTCATTTGTCCCCATCGCCCCCTCCCCGTAAAATGAAGAGCTTTCCCGGCAGCCCGCCGTCTCCATCCTGGATACCCGTTCCGCCACGAAGCCTAAACCCATGCAGATTCGTAACTTCTCGATCATCGCCCACATTGACCATGGCAAATCGACGCTGTCCGACCGGCTCTTGATGCGCGCCGGCGCGATCACCGAACGGGAGTTCCAGAACCAGATTCTGGACGACATGGACCTGGAGCGCGAGCGCGGCATCACCATCAAGGCGTCCGCGGTGACGGTTTTCCACGAGCACCAGAGTGAAAAGTTCCCGACGAAGGAACTGTTCATGCTCAACTTCATCGACACGCCGGGCCATGTCGATTTTCATTACGAGGTCCAGAAGGCGCTTCAGGCTTGTGAAGGGGCCATCCTGGTGGTGGATGCGACACAGGGGGTCCAGGCCCAGACGGTGGCGAACGCTTACGCGGCAATTGAAGTGGGCCTGGAGATCATTCCGGTTATCAACAAGATCGATCTTCCCAGTGCGGACCCGGTGCGAGTGGCCGAGGAAATTGAGCAGATCCTCGGGTTCCGCGCGGAGGAGTGCATCCTCGTGTCCGCTAAGACGGGGCAGGGGATCGACGAGCTGATCTCTGCCCTGTGCGACATGCTTCCGGCCCCGCTTGGCGATCCGACCAAGACGACGCGCGCCCTGATCTTCGACTCGATCTACGACGACTACCGCGGCGTCATCACCTATGTCCGCGTGATCGACGGCGAGCTGGGCAAGGGGCAGAAGATCCGATTCATGGGTACTGACAAGCAGTACCAGATCACCGACCTGGGCAAGCTCACTCCGCATCCCAAGCAGGTCGAGCGCATCGGGCCGGGCGAGGTGGGATTTATCGTCGCCGCCATCAAGGACCTGCACGATGTCCGCATCGGCGATACCGTCACCGACGCGGCCAACCCGGCGAGCGAGCAGCTTCCCGGCTATAAGCCGATTCAGCAGATGGTGTACTGCGATTTCTACCCCTCGGGCGAAACGCAGTATGACGAGCTTCGCGATGCGATGGATCGCCTGTCGCTCAACGATTCATCGTTCAGCTTCGAGCCTGAATCCAACGACGCGCTGGGGTTCGGCTTTCGCTGCGGGTTCCTTGGCCTGCTGCACATGGAGATTATTCAGGAGCGGCTCGAGCGCGAGTTTAAGATCTCGATGATCCAGACGGCGCCGACGGTGACGTATGAGATCAAGAAGACCGATGGCACCGTTCTCCGAATCGATTCGCCCAGCGAGCTGCCCAATCCGACGCATGTGGAGGAGATTCGCGAGCCGTTCATTCTCATGAACCTGATCCTGCCGGCCGAC
>JBBRIN010000194.1:0-7026 GCA_038221115.1 Tepidisphaerales bacterium | reverse complement strand
ACAAAATGTTCGGCCGCTTCGCCGCCTCCTCGGCCCGAGCCGACATCGACACCGCGCCGAACGCCACTAACATCACCAACGCGACTATCCAGCGCATGATCGATCTCCAAAAGCCAGCCCATCATTCTAAATCTCGATGGTCATCTTCTCCGCTCCGCCCGGCATCAACCCGGTGATCTGCCGAAAGCTCCCCGTCTCCGGGCGGCTCACTGTGACTGTGTACTTGCCATCTTCAAAGACGTGCGGCCGGAATTGTTTGCCGGCAATGCGCAGCGTGTAAATCACCTCTCCCGTTTTCTCATAGATCACCTGCACCACCGGCGCATCCGCCCCATTGATGTGCAGCTCCGGCAGGTGCCCCGACGGCGCGCGCCCGTAATTCTCCATCACCGAGACCGTCACCGGCCACCCCGCAAACTGCCCCTTCGCCGCGCTCACATCCGCCAGGATTGGCCAGCACTCAAACGTAATCTCGCGCTTCGCCTTATCCAGCCGCACCAAGCCGATCCCCGATGACCTATCCGCCAGTTGCTCCATCACCGTCTTGCGCGGCGCCACCGCGCCGTTCGCCACCGCCAGCACCGTCATCGGGTGCCCGAACGCATCGGCAAACTGTCCGGTATTCTCCGGCGCTCCAGGCTTTCGATTTTTTCCCGGCTCCTTAGGCTCAAACCACCGCGGATACCCCACGTTCACCGCCGGTCCCGCAAACGCCACCGGCCCATCGCCGTGCGCATCCACGCCATAGTGCACCACCGCCGGAAGATGCTGGTCCCCCGCAATGTGCGGCGCAAAGCACTTGCGAATCTCACGCAGCGCCTGATTCCGCGGCGTCTGCGGCCACCCATTCGCATCGAAGTCCGCCCGCAACACTTCCCGCTGCCCGCCGTGCGTCGTCGCCATCCCCGTAAACAGCGTCTGCGAGATCACCGCCTTCATGTCCGCGCCGCGCCAGTCCGCCGCCCACTCGCGAACGAACTCAAGCTGCCGATCCCCCAGCAACACCACCCCCGGCACGTCCGCCGTCTTCGGGTCCCAGTTCGGATCTTTCACATGATCCCCCCGATCGCCCGTCGGCGGCACCTTCCCCTCCGGCCCGCTCTTAAACATCCGATCCGCCAGCACCGCAAAACTCACCCTCCCATAAGTCCAAACCCCGTAGTACGGCACGATGCCCTGCTTGATCGGCGTCGCGTCAAACGCATCCTGATGATGCGACGTCATCGTCCGATGCACGATGTTCACCCACGGCCCCGGCAGCTCATACCCGCCCATCTCCTGCGTGCCGTGTTGCGGCTCGCCCCCTTCGCCGAATACGTTCCCCTGATACACATCGTGATCGTCCGGCAGGCACAAGCTCGGCCGATCGCGCGTCAGCTCGCGCCACGTCCACCCATGCAGATACCACTTCCTCAAATAATCCAGCGCTGAAACATCCAACGGCTTGCGCACGGTTCCGTATCCACCCGAAGATTCATAAAACTGATCTCCCACAAACGCCAGCACGTCCGGGTTCAGCTTCGCCATGCTCGCCACGAGCTGCGTGTTCGGAAACGCCTGGTGCGTGTTGCAAGATACGTCCGCCACCGTGATCACCGCCCGATCGACCGGATCCTTCCGAACCACCCCTTCATAAAAATGATCCTGCGCCTTTCCCTCGGCATCGGCCAACGCATACGCGATTCGGTACGGCACATCCGCCTTGTCGTTCCACTTCTCCACCCGAAACACCGCCGTCCGCGCCAATGGATGAATCTTCTCCTCCGCGATCGTCTTCCATCCCGCGCCGTTTTTCACCTGCAGCCGAACTGCCTGCGCGTCACCCGCGCCGATGGGCGGCATCTGCGCCGTCATCTTCAGAATCCCGCCATTCCCCAGCGTGTAGTGGTTGAACAACACCGGCCCAAACGCCCGCTCGTCGTGCCGCTCCAGCCGCGATCCCTCCACCCGCCAATCCGCGAACCAGAACGCCCCATTCCCCGCCCCCGCCGCATTATCCTGCCGCCGCTGCTGCGCGCGCGGCCCCGCGCCCGCCGGTAGATCGCCAAAATTCGCCACCAGCGCCACCCCTCCGGCGATCCGATCGTTCGGCACGCCATCCTTCGCAACCTTCGCCAGCTCCTTCCCGTCCGCCGCGTCATGCGCCGCCAGCGTCACCGTACAAGCATCCCCCTTGCTCTCGACCAACAACCGCAGCTCAACGCTTTCCCGATCCAGCGGCGCCTCCCCCGCCTTGGCCGCATGCATATCCCCGATAAAGGGCCCGCCCTGCGCCGTCACCCCCGCATCCAACCCCTTTCGCTGCGTCAGCGCATTCCGATAATCCGAAAATTGCCCCTGCATCCCCACCCGAAACCCCGCCGACCCCTTCCCGCCCGCCAACGTCCCCGACAGCCTGCCGATGCGCACCGACATCTGCACCGTCCCCGCGCCGCGTCCCACCGCCCGCGTCAGCAGATGCACGCTTCGATCCGCCGCCACATTGGTGCATTCGACCCGCCCCCCGGCCAGACGCCAATCCTGCAACGGGTTCGTCCAATACTCCGGCCCGATCCAAACTCGATCCGGCGCATGCCCCCACGCCGACGCGAACGCCGTGCCGCCCTCTTCCGCTGCAACGCTCTCCAATGAGGACGCGCCTACCGCCGCCGCCAGCGCCGCCGATCCCCGAACGAACCGCCGCCGCGAAAATTCATTGGTCATCTCTGATCCTCACTTCGCAATTCGCTTGCGATACTCTTCCAACAGCGGGTCCCCCGTCTGTTCCATCCACGCCGCCATCGCGGTGCGCTTCTGTTTCATCTCTGCTTCCAGCGCCGGATCCGCCGCCAGGTTCTTCAGGCAGTTCGGATCCGCCACCAGGTCATATAGTTCTTCCGGCGTGCGGTGCAGCAGCACGTCAACGCGTTCGGCCGTCGCCGGGTCGGTCTTCGCCGCCGCCTGCATCGCGTTGAACGTCAGCCCGTGCATCGACTCCGCGCGGTACTCAAATTTGCCATCCGACCATGCGTTGTAGATGTACCCAAACCGCGCATCCTGAAGGCACCGCATCGGCAAGTGCCTCTTTGCAGACGTGTCGTTATAGCACGTCACCACGCGATCGCGCCCCGGCTGCTCTTGGCCGTTCAGCAAACCCAGAAACGACCGCCCATCCATCCCCTCCGGCGCCGCCACGCCCGTCGCCTCGAGCACCGTCGGCATGAAATCGATCCCCGACACGAAGTGCGTCCGATCCACCCCCGGCTTCACCTTTCCCGGCCAGCGCACGATCAACGGCGTCCGCGTGCTCGTCAAATAGCAGTTGCTCTTGGCAAACGGCATCGAAATCCCGTTGTCGCTCAGAAACATGACCAGCGTATTCCCCTCCAGCCCCGACTCCTTCAACGCCCGCAAAATCTCTCCCACCGTCTGATCGCAGCGGTTCGCCGACGATTGATATTGGGCAATCTCCTTCCGCACGTCCGGCAGGTCCGGCAAAAATCCGGGAACCACCACCTCTCCCGACGTGAATATCTTTTGCGGCGACGGGTATTTCCCGCTCACCGATTCCCCATCGTCCTGATCCGCCTTCGCCTTCGCGGCGGCCCCGCCCTTCTTGTTCATCCGCCCCTGCTCCTGCTCGCTGCCCGCCCAGGGCCGGTGCGGATCGTGCGAGTTCGCCATCAAAAAGAACGGCTTCCCATCCGCCTTCGCCCCCGCCAGAAATTCCTTTACATAGTTGTAATACTTCGCCGGATCGCGCCCCGCCCCAAGCTCCCCCGCATCGTGCTGCATGTCCCATGGAAACTTCTCCGCCGGCCGCAGGTGCGTCACCTTCCCCAAGATCCCCAGCCGATACCCGCTCGCCTTCAACGCCTCTTCCAGCGTCGTCACGTCATTGCGAACCGGATAAAACCCCGTCGCCCCATTCCGATGCGGGTACCGCCCGGTCATCAAACACTCGCGGCTCGGCTGGCACACCGCCACCGTCACGTGCGAGTTCACAAACCGCACCCCTTCCCCCGCCAGCCGATCCAGATTCGGCGTCACCCCCGCCGTCTTCGCCCCGACCACCGCCGGCGTATCAAAGTTCATGTCGTCCGCGGTGATCAACAACACATTCACCCGCTCCCCCCCGTCCGCCCCGTCCGCCCTTGCCCCCATCACCAGAACCATCAGCAGCAACCAGATCCTTCGCATCGCTCGCTCCGTTAAGTTCCTTTTCCTCGCTGTGTAATAACGCACATCGCCCCCGTTCGTAAAATGATTGTCCCCCGTTTCGCGCCCCTCGTGCCTCGAAGAGCGGGACATAGACCCTACGCTCCGCGCCATATCTGTCGTACCCAGCGGACCACGAACACGGCCGCCTTCACTTCCGCCGCCCTCATCTTAAAACTTTTTTGCAAAAAGCGCCCCAGCCCCACCCGAGAGCCGATTGCCCTCCCAATACCGCTCAAACAGCCCGTTCCCCCGCATCATTAGCGCGAAAATCGATGTCCCCAGGCGTCCCCCAAACCCATACACATCTGTAATCAACCCCACATGGCCCGATCGTTGCTTGTCAACCGCAACCCACCACCTGAAGGGACGATATGAACGGCCACAAAGTCCTCATCGTGGACGACCACCCCGACACCGCCGAAATCCTCACCCGCCTGCTCGAACGCACCGGCTTTGAAACCGAATCCGCCGACTCCGGTGAAGCCGCCATGACTCTCCTCCGCGGCGAAGAACGCCCCGACGCCGTCGTCCTCGATTACATGATGCCCGGAATGACCGGCCTCGACGTTCTCCGCGCCATGCGCAACGACGACCGCCTCAAAGACCTCCCCGTCATCCTCTACAGCGCCGACGCTTCCCCCACCCTGATGGACGAGGCCTACGACGCGGGCGCGCAAGAATACGTCGTCAAAGGCTCCATCCTCTGGAGCTCTCTCGCCGCCAAGGTCGCCCGCGCCGCCGGCGCGCCGCAGTGACACCCCGCGATTAGATTGTCCCACCGCCCAGCACGGCTACACTTCCTCCAGCCGAGGATGAACCGTGCCCACCGCGCCGCCCCCAAAACTCACCAGCCTGTCCGCCTGCGCCGGCTGCGCCTCAAAGCTCAGCCAAACCCTCCTCGCCCAGGTCCTCCGCCACCTCCCCGCCGTCCGTCACCCCCGCCTTCTCGTCGATGCCTCCACCGCCGATGACGCCGGCGTCTATCGCCTGCGACCCGACTGCGCGCTCGTCCAGACGATCGACTTCTTCACGCCGATCGTCGATGACCCGTACCTCTTCGGCCAGATCGCCGCCGCCAACGCGCTTTCCGATGTCTACGCGATGGGCGGCCGGCCGCTCACCGCGATGAACGTCCTGGTCGTCCCCACCGACGCGCTCCCACCAGCCGTCATCGCCGCCATCCTGCGCGGCGGCGCTGCCAAAGTCAGCGAAGCCGGCGCCGTCGTCGTCGGCGGACACACCATCAAAAACGTCGAGCCCATCTACGGCCTCAGCGTCACCGGCACTGTCCACCCCAAGCGCATCCTCACCAACGCCGCCGCCCGCCCCGGCGATCTGCTGCTCCTCACCAAACCTCTCGGCACCGGCATCATCACCACCGCCATCAAGCGCAACCTCGCGCCGCTCGCGCTCGCCCGCCGCGCCATCGCCTCGATGCGCCAACTCAATCGCCCCGGCGCTCTTCTCGCCGAACGACGCCTCGTCCGCGCCGCCACCGACATCACCGGCTTCGGACTCCTCGGCCACCTCGCCTCGATGTGCCGCGCCAGCAACGTCGCCGCCGAAATCAACTTCGCCCAGGTGCCCACGTTCGGCCCGCAGCTCGTGTCCCTCATCGCCGCCGACTGCGTCCCCGGCGGCACCCGCGCCAACCTCAAAGCCGCCGAATCCATCACCGATTGGCCCACCCTCTCCGACGCCCGGAAAATCCTTCTCGCCGATGCGCAAACCAGCGGCGGACTGCTCCTCTGCGTCCGCCCGCGCGATCTGGCAAAAGTGCAAGCCATCCTCAAATCCCACCGCACCCCCGCCGCCGCCGTCATCGGCCATATCACCCGCTCCGCCTCGCCGCGTATCATGGTCCGCGGATGATCGACCCCAATCCAAATCGGCGCGCGCTCCCTTCGGTGGACCGCATTCTCCGCGACCTCGGCGACTCGACCGGCTTCCCCCGCCCCGTGCTCACCTCCGTCATCCGCCGCGTCCTGGCCGCCGCCCGCGACGCCAACTCGAACGACGCCGCCACCACCGACATCATGCCCCAAATCCACGCCGCCCTCGAAGACCTCGCCCGCTCGCGCCTCCAACCGGTCATCAACGGCACCGGCGTCATCATCCACACCAACCTCGGCCGCGCCCCTCTCAGTACAACCGCCGCCGCTCACCTCATCGAAGCCGCCACTCACTACACCAACCTCGAATACGACCTCTCCACCGGCCAACGCGGCCCGCGCGCGCCCTACCTCGAGCAAGCCCTCGCGCTCCTCTGCGCCGCCGAATCCGCCACCCTCGTCAACAACTGCGCCGCCGCCCTCGTCCTCATCCTTCGCCACTTCGCCTCCACGCCCCCGCGCAACCAGGTCATCATCTCCCGCGGCGAGTTGATCCAAATCGGTGGCGGCTTCCGCGTCCCCGAAATCCTCGAATCCGCCGGCGCATCCCTCCACGAAGTCGGCACCACTAACAAAACCACCCTCGCCGACTACGACCGCGCCATCACCGACCGCACCGCCCTCATCCTCAAAGTCCACCGCAGCAACTTCTACATGGCCGGCTTCGTCGAATCCCCCGCCACCGCCCAACTCGCCGCCCTCGCCGCTCAGCGCAACATCCCCTTCATCGAAGACCTCGGCACCGGCGCAATTTTCCCCACCGAGCCACTCGCCGGCGAGCACGAGCCCACGCCCGCCGAGATCCTCCACCAGGGCGCCGACCTCGTGACCTTCAGCGGCGACAAGCTGCTCGGCGGGCCCCAGGCCGGCATCATCGTCGGCCGTGCAGCGCTCATCGCGAAGCTCAGCGGCAATCCGATGAAGCGGGCGTTGC
>JBBRIN010000193.1:0-7045 GCA_038221115.1 Tepidisphaerales bacterium | reverse complement strand
CGTCTGCTTGAAGAAGTCGGATGGTTCGGTGGTCTGGAGCGATAACAGCCCGCGGGATCACGTCCTGCACGGGCAGTGGGCAAGCCCCGCGCTCGCCATGGTGAACGGCAAGGCCCAGATCATCGCTCCGGAGGGGGACGGATGGATTCGAGCCTACGAGCCAAAGACAGGGAAGATCCTCTGGAAGTTTGACTCGAACGCGAAGGACGCGGTTTATCCGCAAACGCGGAACGAGATCCTGGCCACACCGGTCATCTATAAGAACCGGCTGTACATTGCCAACGGGCAGGATCCTGAACATGGCGAGGGTCCGGGGCAGTTCTGGTGCCTGGATATCACGAAAGAGGGCGACATTTCCTTTCAGCTTGACGCTGACCCCAACGCGCCCAAACCAAAGCTCGGCGATGAACTCGTGGCGCCGGCCGCCAATATCAAGAAAGCAATTCCAAATCCGAACAGCGGCGTGATCTGGCATTTCTCCGGGATCAATCTCGACCCGAAGGACCTCAACAACTCCAAGGCGGATACGGCAGAGCGGATGAACCGCACGATTGCCACCTGCGCGATCGATCCGGCGACGGGCCTGCTGTTCATTCCCGATTTCTCGGGCATTCTGCACTGCCTCGACGCGGATACCGGCAAGCATTACTGGTCGGAGGATCTGACTTCGCCGATTTGGGGATCGCCGCTGATCTGCGACAATAAGCTTTATCAAGGCTCCGAGGACGGCTACGTCCGCATCTACGGGGTCGCGAAGGAACCCAAGAAGATCGCGGAGCATGACATGGGCAGCCCGGTGTACTCGAGCCCTGTGTACTCCAACGGCACGCTCTACATCATGGGGCGTGATAAATTGTTCGCGATCTCGGATAAGAAATAGGGTTCGGGGTTCAGGGTTCAGGAGCAGCAGAAGCTCCCAGCCTGATCGTCGCCCCTCCCCTTCTTCTCGTCACTGAACCCTGAACCCCGAACCCTGAACCCTACTCATGCCCACCGAATCCCAAACCCGTCAAGCCGCCGAAGCTCTGGACGCTCAGGTCCGCGATACGGTCAAGTGGCACTTCAATCCGGACACCGGTTGCGAGTTCTGGCTCAACAAGCAGAAGGAATGGAAGCTCGATGTTCGCAAGGAGGTTCAGTCGTTTGCCGACTTGCGCAAGCTCCCGCACTTTGAGGATGACTGGCTGCGCGGCGGGCCGGTGCGGCGGTGGCTTCCGAAGGGGCTGGCGGGCAAGCCGATGTATGTGTTTGAGACGGGGGGTTCGACGGGAGTGCCTAAATCGCGGCTGCAGATTGAAGATTTTCGGATCGACTACGAGAATTTCAGCCAGACGCTTTCTGAAAAGTCGTTTCCGAAAGGAGCGGATTGGCTGATGCTCGGGCCGTCGGGGCCGCGGCGCCTGCGGCTGGCGATCGAGCACCTTGCGCAGTTCCGGGGCGGCATCGCGTTTTCGGTCGATCTGGACCCTCGATGGGTCATCAAGTGCATCAAGCGCGGCGAGATTCAGGAAGCGAACCTTTATAAGAATCACTGCATCGATCAGGCGCTGACGATTCTGCGGAGCCATCCGAACATTCAGTGCATGTTCACGACGCCGAAGCTGCTGGAAGCGCTGTGCGAGAAAATCGATCTGGTTCGGCATGGCATCGAGGGGGTGTTCTGCGGCGGGACTGAGCTGACGCCGCAGTTTCACCGGTTCGTTCGCGAGGAGCTGCTTCCGGGCGTCGATTTTGTTCCAACCTATGGCAATACGCTGATGGGATTGGCGACGCATAAGCCGTTTGATCCGAAGGATAACTACGAGGTGATTTACCATCCGCCGCAGCCGCGCGCGGTGGTTGAGGTGGTGGAGTTCGAGGATTTTAATAAGAAGGTGGATTACGGAAAGCAGGGGCGGGTGATCCTTACGACGCTGACGAAGGAGACGTTTATCCCGCGGTTCCCGGAGCGGGATCAGGCGATTCGGCGGCCGCCGTGCGACCCGTATCCCTGGGATGGCGCGGGCAACGTGCAGCCCTATAGCGGCTTCGCCGGGAGTGTGGTGGAGGGCGTATACTAACGGTGCCGCACACGCATTGGAGATGTTATGTCGCTTGTCTCGACCAGGATGACCGCCGCGGAGTTTCTGGCCCTACCGGAAGATCCGGACAAGACGCGGTACGAACTCGTGGATGGAGAGGTGATCGTGAGTCCCAGCCCCAACCTCAACCACGCGTGGGTCGTCACGCAACTCGTGATGATCCTCGGCAGTCATGTGCGCGACCGAGATCTCGGTTTGGTGTTCAGCGACATCGACACCTACTTCACGCCTGGTGACGTGCGCCGGCCCGACGTCTTTTTCTTCACGAACGCACGATCGTATCTCGTGAGCGACGATTATCCCGAGGCGCCCCCAGATCTGTGCATCGAAGTGTTATCGCCGTCTAACCGCAATTCTGATCGCGTGGAAAAGTTCAGGCTTTACGAGAAGACAGGCGTTCCAGCCTATTGGATAGTCGATCCCATCGAACGGACATTTGAGGCTTACTCACTTCGCGACGGCGTATACGATTGTTCCGTTCGCGGAAAAGAGGACGACATCGTCAGCGCACCTCCCTTTAACGACCTGAATATTTCGCTCTCCAGACTCTGGCGCCCGAAATTGAACATTCGTCCTTAACCTCAAGAATTTCTCATGCTCCACATCCCCATCCTTCGCCAAGGCAAGCCCTACGAGTCCGTCGACAAGATCCAGATCCTGCATCACGCGACGGGAGAGCCTGTTGCGCAGGTGTCGCAGGCCAATTCGGGCTTGATCACGCGCGACTTGAACCGCTGGGACGATTCGATCCTCGAGCAGTTCAAGGTGAAGGAGCTGTTCGCAATCTTTAAGAAGGCGGCCGGGCTGTTTATGACGGGCACTCTGCCGGTTGGAGATCAGAAGCAGACGTTTGACGATTACATCACGCAGCTCTCGTCCACGACGGGCATGCCGTACAACTACTGCCGGTCGAATGCGCAGAAGATTCACCGGGTGATGGATGAGATCGATGTCGTGGTGGCGGGGTTGACGCGTGGGTTTGACCTGTCGATCCTCGACCAGGGGTATGGCGACGATCACGGGCGGATGTTGTCGTGGTTTCGCGAGGCGCGCGCGTTTGGGGCGATCCTGCCGAGCAACTCGCCGGGGGTTCACTCGCTATGGATCCCGGCGATTGCGCTGAAGACGCCGGTCGTTCTCAAGCCGGGGCGGGATGAGCCGTGGTCGCCGCTGAGGATTTTGGAGGCGCTCGCGGCTGCCGGGATTCCGCGGGAGGCGTTTGGCTTTTATCCGACGGACCATGGGGGCGCGGGCACGATCCTGCAGGCGGTGGATCGCGCGATGCTGTTTGGCGATGCTTCGACGACGAAGATGTACGCGAAGGATCCGCGCGTGGAGCTGCACGGGCCGGGGTATTCGAAGGTGATTCTCGGTAACGATGCGGCGGAGGACTGGGAGAAGTACATCGACATCATGGCGGGCTCGATCGCGGCGAACGGCGGGCGGTCGTGCATCAACGCGTCGTCGGTGTGGACGCCGAAGAACGGCGAGAAGATCGCCAACGCGCTAGGGAAGAAGCTGGCGACGATCAAGGCGCTGCCGGCGGACGATCCGAACGCGCAGGTCGCGGCGTTCGCCAATGCGGCGATGCCGCAGCGCATGAATCAGATGATCGAAGGACTGCTGCCGGGAGCTGAGGATGTGGCGATGAAGCACCGGGGGACGCCGCGGCTTCAGATGATCGGCCGCTGTGCGTATATGCTGCCGACGATCATCTGGTGCGATCGCGAGCACGCGCTGGCGACCCGCGAGTTCCTGTTTCCGTATGCGAGCGTGATCGAGTGCCCGCAGGACCAGATCGCGGACGCGGTTGGGGATACGCTCGTTGCATCGGTCATCACCAGGGATCAGAAGTTCCAGCGGCAGATGATGGCGTGCGATCACGTCGATCGTCTGAATATCGGGCCGGTGCCGACGTTCCGGTTGAGCTGGGATCAGCCGCATGAGGGAAACCTGTTCGAGCACCTGTACCGGCAGAGGGCATTCCAGATCGAAACGGCTTGATGACGATTCCTCAAAGTACGAGCCCGATTGAACTGGAGGGTTCCCGCGTAAAGGTCGCATTCGCGCCGGGGGCACTTAATGCCATTGGCACCATCGCGCGCACCGAAGGCGCGATGCGCATCCTGCTGGTGACCGACCCGGGCATTCGCGACGCGGGCCATGCGGAGCGAGCGGTGCGGGCGCTTTATAGCGCCGGGCTGATCGTGCGGATGTTTGAAGATGTGAAGGAGAACCCGACGACGACGGAGGTGTTGCGGGGCACGCGGGTGGCGGCGGATTTCAAGCCGGATTTCATCATCGGGCTGGGGGGTGGATCGGCAATGGATTGCGCGAAAGGCGTCAACTTTGTCCATACGAACGGCGGGCGGATTCAGGATTATTGGGGGGTGAACAAGGCGACCAAGCCGTTGCTGCCGTTCATTGCCGTTCCGACGACAGCGGGCACGGGGTCGGATGCGCAGTCGTTCGCGTTGATCACCGATCCGGAGACTCATCAGAAGATGGCTTGCGGCGACGTGAAGGCATTGGCGCGCGTGGCGATCCTCGACCCTGACCTTACGGTGACGCAGCCTCCGAAGGTGGCGGCCGCGACCGGCATTGATGCGATTGCGCACGCGGTGGAGACGGCGGTCACGACGAAGCGGAACGAGGTGTCGCTGGCATTTTCAGCGGCGGCATGGAAGCTGCTGGACCGGAGCTTCGAGGCGGCGGTGAATGATCCGACAGATGCCGCGCGCGCGGACATGCTGTCGGCCGCGCACCTGGCGGGGTGTGCAATTGAGAATTCGATGCTCGGCATTGCGCACGCGCTGGCGAACCCGCTGACGGGGCACCATGGGATTCCTCATGGATTTGCGGTGGGATTGATGCTGCCGCACGTCGTGCGATTTAATGCGGCCATTAACCCGATGCTGTACTCGGCGATTTCGAATGACCCCGCGAGATTGGCGAGTCGTCTGGAACAGCTTCTGGACGCGGGGCGCATCCCGCGCCGTCTTTCGGATCATCAGGTACCGGCGAGTGCGCTGGGCAAGCTGGCGGCCGAGGCTGCGCAGCAGTGGACGGCTACGTTTAATCCGCGGCCGGTCACCGAAGAGGATCTTTTTGGGCTGTACCGGGCGGCGATGTAGCGCGGGTTAATCTCATGCGCGTGATGACCTCGTTGGCTTTGGCGCTCCTCATGTTCCCGGCGCCTCTCAGCGCGCAGCCGACGACGCAACCGAGGGCTTATGCGCGGTTTTCGCCGGAGCATCTGGACGACGTTGCCTGGGAGAACGACCGGATCGCGTTCCGGGTCTATGGGCCGGCGCTGGAGAAGCAGCAGAAGACGGGTTCTGGCATCGATGTCTGGGCGAAGCGCACCCGAGGGCTGGTCATCGACCGGTGGTATGCGGCCGACAATTATCGCGAGGATCACGGGGAGGGGTTGGACTTCTACTCGGTCGGCACGTCGCGAGGGTGCGGGGGGCTTGGCATCTGGAATGGAAAATCGCTCGACGTTTCGAAGGTCTTTGCGACGCAGAGAAATTTGAATGAGGGCGCGAGCCGCGCTGTTTTTGAGCTGACGTACGAGCCATGGACAATTGCGGGCGGGCGAAAGGTGTGGGAGTCGCGGCGGGTTACGCTGGACGTGGGATCGAACCTCAACCGGATGAGCAGCACGATCCACTCCGACGACCCGTCTGAGTTGACGGTCGGGATCGGGATCGCGAAGCGGCAAGGGGAAGGCGGCGAAGCCACGCTGGACAAACGCCGCGGGCTGGTTTCGTACTGGCAGCCACCCGAGTCGCACGGGTCGATCGCCTGCGCGGTGCTCGTCGATCCCGCGGCACTGGTTGAACTGCGCGATGCCGATGGGCACTACCTGGCGCTGATCAGGGTGAGGCCGGAGCGGGCGTTCACGTATTATGCGGGGGCGGGGTGGTCCAGGAGCGGAGACTTTGGCACGCCGGAGGAATGGCTCGCGTACGTGCGATCGTTCAAAGCCAACTTCAATGCCGACAAATGAGCGGACGGACGTTAGACTGCGGGGATGAAACAACTATTTATTCTGGCGATTTTGGTTGCGCTTCCGGTGGTTTGCCGCGCTGAGGAGAAGATCAAGACGCTGCTGATTGACGGGCAGAACAACCACGATTGGAAGAAGACGACGCCGATCCTGAAGGCGGCGCTGGAGAGCAGCAAGCTGTTCACCGTGGACGTGGCGACGTCGCCGGCGAAGGGGCAGGATATGTCGAGCTTCAAGCCGGATTTCTCGAAATACGCGCTGGTGGTTTCAAATTACAACGGTGAGGATTGGTCGCCACAGATGCAGAAGGCATTTGAAGATTTCGTTCAGAACGGCGGCGGATTTGTGTCGTTCCATGCGGCCGACAATTCGTTTCCCAAGTGGAAGGCGTACAACGAGATGATCGCTGTGGGCGGCTGGGGCGGGCGGAACGAGACGTTTGGCCCGATGCTGCGGTGGCGCGATGGGAAGACGGAGAAGGACGCCAAGGGGGGACACGGGACGCACGGCAAGTTTATCTCGTTTGTGGTGGAAACGCGGGACGCGGAGCATCCGATCATGAAGGGGCTGCCGGCAAAGTGGCTGCACGCGAAGGATGAGCTTTATGCGACGCTGTGCGGACCGGCCGAGCACGCGCGGGTGCTGGCGACGGCGCAGTCGGATGTGACGCATGAGAATGAGCCGATGCTGCTGGTGGTCAATTATGGCAAGGGCCGCGTGTTCCATACGACGCTGGGGCATAACGACGAGTCGATGAAGGACGTCGGATTCGTGACGACGCTCAATCGGGGGGCGGAGTGGGCGGCGACCGGGACGGTCACGCAGAAAGTGCCGGAGAATTTCCCGACGGCGGACAAGGTGAGCGTGTGGGAGGCGGGTCAGCCGTAGCGGGTGGGGATCGGCCGGCGGCTTTGCTTCAACCAGTTGCCGCGCCTAAGGTAATGCTTTAGAG
>JBBRIN010000192.1:0-7073 GCA_038221115.1 Tepidisphaerales bacterium | reverse complement strand
CTCCTCGGTTGCAGCCATTCGTCCACGACCCCGCGCCGGCGGCGCGAGGGGTGAGGAGCCCGATGCAACGTCGATGCCAGCGACCGGTCGGAAATTCGCATCGAAGGGAACGAGGTCGATTCGTCACCCGGACTCAACCGTGGACATCGCCCAATTGCCGGGCGTCGGGAACCTTTTAGCAACTCGCGCTTCCAAGCAAGAAGTCCTTTGTGAGGTTCTCATGAAACTCATTTATGTGTCGATTGCGGCGATGGCGATGGTTGTCGTGCCGATTTTGTCGCGGGCGGACGGATTCATTGTCATTCACGATGCGCCGACGGTGCCGGGGCACTTCACGTTCGCGCCGCTGGAGGTGACGTACCACCATGTGACGGTGGATATCAACGATCAGGTGGCGACGACGAACGTTGACCAGGAGTTTTACAACCCGAACGGGCGGCAACTGGAGGGGACGTATCTGTTTCCGCTGCCGGCGGGGTCGCACGTCGATAAATTCTCGATGGACGTGAACGGGCGGATGATGGATGCGGAACTGCTGCCGGCGGACAAAGCGCGGGCGATGTATGAGGAGATCGTGCGGCGGGCGAAGGACCCGGCGCTGTTGGAATATGTGGGGCGGGACGCGTTTAAGGTGAGGATCTTCCCGATCGAGCCGAACGCGCGGAAGCACGTGAAGATCGCATATACGCAACTGCTGAAGTCGGATTCGGGGATGTCGGAGTACGTATACCCGCTGAACACGGAGAAATTCAGCGCGCGGCCGTTGAAGGATGTGTCGATCAAGGTGAACCTGACGTGCGCGGCACCGCTGAAGAACGTGTATTGCCCGAGCCATACGGTGGACGTACGGCGGGAGGGGGATCGGAAGGCGGTGGTGGGGTTTGAGGACCGGAATGTTCGGCCGGACACGGATTTCAAGCTGATCTTTTCGCAGGACCCGAAAGAGGTGGGGATCCAGTTGCTGACGTACCGGAGCGGGGCGGAGGATGGGTATTTTTTGTTGATGGCGTCGCCGGGAAATGACGTGAAGGCGGAGGCGATTCAGCCGAAGGATGTGGCGTTCGTGCTCGACACGAGCGGATCGATGGCGGGGGCAAAGCTGGACCAGGCGAAGAAGGCTTTAACTTTTTGTCTGGCAAACCTGAATGAGCGGGACCGGTTTGAGGTGATCCGGTTTTCGACGGAGGTGGAGCCGTTTTTTGAGAAGCTGGTGCCGGCGACGAAGGAGAACGTGGACAAAGCGGGGGCGTTTGTGAAGGGGCTGAAGCCGATTGGGGCGACGGCGTTGGATGAGGCGATGAAGAAGGCGCTGCGTTACGAGCACGATGCGAAGCGGCCGTATGTCGTTATCTTTTTGACGGATGGGCAGCCGACGATCGGGGAGACGCGCGAGGACGCGATCGTGGCAAATGTAGAGAAGATCGGCGGGAACGTCCGGGTATTTCCGTTTGGGATCGGGACGGATGTGAACACGCATCTGCTGGATCGAGTGGCGGACGGGACGAAGGCGTTCAGCCAGTATGTGCTGCCGGAAGAGGACATTGAGGTGAAGGTCAGCAACTTCTACACGAAGATCAAGGAGCCGGTGTTGTCGAACGTGAACGTGGCGTTCAGCGGGGAGGGGATTCGGGCGTCGCAGTTTTATCCGACGGCGATGCCGGACCTATTTAAGGGGCAGATGCTGGTGGCGTTCGGCCGGTATACCGGGCACGGCGCGGGTGCGGTGAAGATCACGGGGGAGGTGAACGGTCAGAAAAGAGAATTCGTGTCGGATGTGAAGTTCAAGGAGAAGGATTCGGCGGATGCTTACATTCCGCGGCTGTGGGCGACGAGGCGAGTGGGGTGGCTGCTGGATGAGATCCGGATGCACGGGGAGTCGAAGGAACTGAAGGATGAGGTGGTGCGGTTGGCGCGCGAGCACGGGATTGTGACGCCGTACACGGCGTACCTGATCATGGAGGACGAGCAGCGACGGGGAGTGCCGGTGGCGGCGCAAAATCTGCGGGAGATGAGGGCGGACGAATACGCCGCTTCGAAAGCGAAGCGGTTTTATGACTCGGCGAAAGACGAGGCGTTGATGCCGCAACTGCGAGCGGGGAGCCAGGCGGTGGCGAACGCGGATGCGCTGAGTGGGTTGAAACGGGGAGAGAACGAGCAGGAAGGCCAGCAACAGTATGCGTTGGATAAAGCATCGGCGGGAGCGAGCTTGGCGGATCGAAGCCGCGGCGGCTTTGGGGTGAACGGGCCGGCGGCGACGCCGATGCAGACGGCGACGACGCAGCCGGCGTTGGGTTATCGCCTGGCGTCCAACTACGCGCAGCAGGTGAAGGTGATTAACGGACGCGCGTTCTATCAGAACGGGGAGGCATGGACGGACTCGACGATTCAGGCGAAGGGGAACGCGAAGCGGGTGGAGGTGAAATTCAACAGCCCGGATTATTTCGCGCTGCTGAAGGAGCATCCCAACGTGGCGGCGTGGATGGCGCTGGGGACCAATGTGGACCTGTTGGTGGATGATACGGTGTATAGCGTGCGGTGAGGGATGTCGCGAGGTGGTCGCGCGCAGAACCCCCACCTTTGTCCTCCCCCGGAGTACCGGAGGAGGGGATGAAAGCCCGCGTGCGCTGCGAAAGTTGACCGGTGTTCGGCGTGGTCGGAGAATGGGGGGATGGACTGGAGCCGGCGCGAGTTTTGTCGGGGGGTGGTGGCGGGAATCGCCGGCGGTGTGGCGACGGCGCGGGCGACGGGGGACGCTGACGTGGGGGAGAAGATCGTCGACACGCACCAGCACCTTTGGGATTTGGGGCGGTTCAGGTTGCCGTGGCTGGATCGGGCGGAGGGGAAGCTGAAGAGGAACTATCTGCCGGAGGATTATGCGCGGGACGCCGAGGGGCTGAACGTGGCGCTGGCGGTTTATATGGAGGTGGAGGTTACGCCCGAGCAGCATGAGGCGGAGGCGAAATATGTGATTGATCTGTGTGAGCGGGGGAGCGGCGTGACGGTGGCGGGGGTGATTGGAGGGGAGCCGGCGAAGGAGGGGTTCGATCGATACATCGCGAAGTACAAAGGGAGCGCGGTGGTAAAGGGGGTGCGGTCGGTATATCCGAAGGGGGGCGCGGAGAACGAGCAGTACCTGAAGAGCCTTCGGCTGCTGGGGGAGATCGGGATGAGCTACGACCTTTTGATGAATGGTCCGCTTCTGGGGGAGGGGGCGAAGGTGGCGGGTTCGTGCCCGGGGACGCGGTTTATTCTGGATCATTGCGGGAACGCGAGCACGCGATTCTTCGGGCCGGGGGCGGGCGAGGATGCGACGCTGATGAAAGGGCGGCGCGCCTGGGAGGAGGGGGTGGCACGGCTGGCAGAGCAAAAGAATGTGGTGTGCAAGATCTCCGGCGTTGCTGAAACCGGCTCGGCGGAGCTGGCGACGGTGGAGGCGATGGGGCCGATCATCGACGGGTGCATCGATCGGTTCGGCGAGGAGCGGGTGATGTTTGCGAGCAACTGGCCGGTCTGCTTGAAGACGGTGACGTATGCGCGATGGGTGGAGTTGCTGAAGCAGATTGTCAAAGGGCGCGGTGAGGGGTTTCGACGAAAACTGTTTTCGGAAAATGCGGCGAAATTTTATGGGATTCAAGCCTGAAAGGTGAGCGTCAATGGTACGTGGATGGTGGATTGCGTCGCTGATGATCATTGCCACATCGGTGCGCGCGGCGGAGCCGATGGTGATGGATTTGTATCCGGCGGAAACACTGGCGCCGGTGAAGCTGGGCGACGAGAAGGTGGACGATCGCGGGAAGGACGGCGCGCACAACCGGTTCATCGGAAACGTGACGCATCCGACGCTGACGTTGTATCAGCCCGCGGTGAAGAACAGCGGGGCGGCGGTGGTGATTTGCCCGGGCGGGGGTTATGGCGGCGTGGCGATCGACAAGGAAGGCTATGACATCGCGGAGTGGTTGAATACGCTGGGCGTGACGGGCATCGTGCTGAAGTATCGGATGCCGAAGCCGGAGTTGTCGAAGGCGGAGAAGCCGTGGCCGTTGCAGGATGCGCAGCGGGCGATCGAAACGGTGCGGGAACACGCCACGGAGTGGAAGATCGACGCGAAGAAGGTGGGGATCATGGGGTTTTCCGCGGGCGGACATCTGGCGGCGACGGCGGGGACGCATTTTGAGGAGGGAAACCGGCCGGACTTCATGATCCTGATTTATCCGGTGATCACATTGAAGCCGCCGATTGGGCACGTGGGGTCGCGGAATAACCTGCTGGGGAAGGAAGCGGATGAGAAGCTGGTCGAGTTGTATTCGAATGACGAGCAGGTGACGGCCCGGACGCCGCCGACATTTCTGGTACACGCGGAGGACGATCCGGTGAAGTGCGAGAACAGCCTGCGATTCTTCTCAGCGCTGCGGGCGAATAAGGTGCCGTGCGAGATGCAGCTGTTCGTAAAGGGCGGACACGGGTTCGGACTGGCGGCTGGGAAAGAGGATGCGGAGAGGTGGCCGGCTCGGTGTGCGGCCTGGCTGAGGCAGATGAAGATTTTGGGAAGCCCGTGACATGACAGGGCGTCATTTTCGGTAGGTTTCAACAGCGGCTTTGATGAAGACGGCTTTTGCCTTGGCGCCATTCGCGAAACGATTATCCGAGTTTTCGGGCTCATTCACGAATGCGGATGGGAACGGGTTCATCCTCGGAGACGTGCGGGGCGAGCAGTGGGTTTGGCATTTCGTGTGCGCGCTGAAGGAGGGTTCGACCTACCAGTTTCCGGGCGCGTTCCTGAGCTATCAGGCCGCGCCGCACTATGTCACGGCCCATGAAATCGCGGCGATGGCTCCATGCACGGCGACGCTCGCCTCCAGGAGCCCATGTTCAAGCTATTTCTCGACTGCCGATGGAAGGTGGTTCGGCATCGGAGACCCGAGCAGCGGAGCGCAGATCAGCCAGTTCATCTGGTCGCTGAAGGACGGAGAGACGTGCAGGTTGCCCGACGCGTTCCTCGCCTATCAGAAGGCGAACCGCGACGAGAGGCACTGAGATCGACCGATGGCGATTGAGGCGGGTGGCGCAGGTCGCGGTACGCCAAGACCTGTGTGTTCACGGGTGTCGCGAAGGCACAGGTCTGAGAGTACTCCGACCTGTGACACCCGGCCATTGTCATGGATGCAAAACTACAGGATGAAAATGGAGCCGACCGGGCTCGAACCGGCAACCCCCACGTTGCAAACGTGGTGCTCTCCCAATTGAGCTACGGCCCCGCATCACGGGAGGGAGAAGTATATCCGCAGCGCGCGGCTTACACCAATGGTCAGGCGGCGGCGGGATGGGGGGATGGGGCGGGAAGTTGCGCTTGTTCGTGGCGGCGGCCGGCGATCCAGAGGCGGAGGCGGTCGAGGTAGAGGTAGACGACGGGGGTGGTGTAGAGGGTGAGGGCCTGGCTGAAGATCAGTCCGCCGACGATGGCGATGCCGAGGGGGCGGCGGAGTTCGGAGCCGGTGCCGGTGCCGAGGGCGAGGGGGAGCCCGCCGAGGAGGGCGGCCATGGTGGTCATGGTGATGGGGCGGAAGCGGAGGATGCACGCTTCGAAGATGGCGTCGCGCGGGGATTTGTTGTGGGTGCGCTCGGCCTCGAGGGCGAAGTCGATCATCATGATGGCGTTTTTCTTGACGATGCCGATGAGCAGGATGATGCCGATGAGGCCGATGATGCCGAGCTCTTCGTGGCAGAGCATCAGGGCGAGCAGCGCGCCGACGCCGGCGGAGGGGAGCGTCGAGAGGATGGTGATGGGGTGGATGTAGCTCTCGTAGAGGATGCCGAGCACGATGTAGACGGTGACGAGGGCGGCGAGGATCAGGAGGAGCTGGTTGGCGCGGGCGGCCTCGAAGGCCTGGGCGGTGCCCTGGAAGGTGCCGTGGATGGAGGTGGGGAGGCCGATGTCGCGTTCGGCTTGCTGGATCTCGATCACGGCATCGCCGAGGGAGTAGCCGGGGAGGAGATTGAAGGAGATGGTGATGGCGGGAAACTGTCCCTGGTGGTTGACAGCGAGGGACGTGGTGGCGGGTGCATAACGGGCGAAGGTGCTGAGGGGGATTTGCGCGCCGCTGGTGCCGCGGACGTAGAGGTAACGGAGCGCGTCGGGGTTTTGACTGAAGGCGGGGTCGACCTCCATGACGACGTGGTTTTGGTTGAGGGCGTTGTAGATCGTGGAGGCTTGCCGCTGGCCGAAGGCATCGTAGAGCGTGGCATCGATCATGGCGGGGGTGATGCCGAGGCGGGAGGCGGTGGCGCGGTCGATTTCGAGCCTGGCTTGAAGACCGTTGTTCTGCTGATCGCTGTTCACATCGGCGAGGCCGGGGAGGGTGCGGAATTTGGTGGTGAGGATTGGGGCCCACTCGAGTAGATCGGCAAGATTGTCGGCTTGGAGGGTGTATTGGTACTGCGCCTTGCTGTTGCGGGCACCAATGCGGATGTCCTGACTTGGTTGGAGGATGACCTCGACGCCGGCAATGCGACCGAGCTTGCCGCGGAGGCGGCCCATGACAGTCATGACGGGGTTGCCGCGCTTGAGGCCGATGAACATGCGGCCGGAGTTGTTGCTGCCACCACTGGATCCGCCGCCGCCCCCGCCGGCGAAGGCAGAGACATTTTCGACGGCAGGGTCGTCGCCGATGGTTTTGACGATTCGGTCGATGAGGCCACTCAAGGCGTGGAACGAGATGCTCTGGTCAGCGGTGATGGAGCCGAGCAGACGGCCGTTATCCTGCTGGGGAAAAAGGCCGGTGGGAATGACGTTGTAGAGGTATACGGTGAAGCCGATGGTGCCCAGCGTCAGCAGCAGCGTGACAAAGGGGTGGCGAAGAACGGCGCCGAGGGAGCGCTCGTAGAGGCGGTGGATGAAATTGAAGACCCATTCACTGGCGATGTAAAGGCGGCCGTGGCGCTGTTGGGCTTTAGGGCGCAGGAGGACGGCGCACATCATGGGGGTGGTGGTGAGGGACACCACGAGAGAGACAGCGATGGCGATGGAAAGGGTGACGGCGAACTCGCGAAATAATCGGCCGATGTAGCCGCCCATG
>JBBRIN010000191.1:0-7076 GCA_038221115.1 Tepidisphaerales bacterium | reverse complement strand
CAAGGGAGCAATCCATCATGGCAATTCACAATGCAGTCGTCGGTCAATCCGGGGGACCTACTTCCGTCATCAATCAGTCGTTGGTCGGGATCATTCAGGAAGTGCAGAAGTCCAACCATATCGATCAACTCCTGGGCGCTCAGCACGGAGTGAAGGGGATCGTGAACGACGATTACTTTTCGCTCAAATCCGCCTCCGCCGAGCTTCTGGAGCGTATCGCCCAAACGCCGGCGTCGGCGCTAGGGTCTACGCGGGATAAGCCGGACGCGGCTTACTGCGAGAAGATCTTTGCGAACTTCAAGAAGAATGACGTGCGGTACTTTTTCTACATCGGCGGCAACGACTCGGCGGACGCGGCGCGGATCGTGCAGGAGCTGGCGGCGGCGGAGAAGTATGACCTGCAGGTTTTTCACATCCCCAAGACGATCGACAATGATCTGCGCGTTCACGACCACACGCCGGGGTATGGATCGGCGGCGCGGTTCGTCGCGGCGGCGGTCATGGGGGATAACTGCGACAATGCCTCGCTGCCGGGCGTGAAGGTGGATGTGATCATGGGGCGCAGCGCGGGCTTTCTGACGGCGGCGTCGGTTCTGGCTCGCCAGCATCCGGAGGATGGGCCGCACCTGATTTACGTGCCGGAAGCGACGTTCTCGGTGGAGAAGTTTCTTGCGGATGTGGATCGGGTTTTTAAGAAGCAGGGGCGTTGCGTGATTGCTGTCTCTGAGGGGATTCACGATGAGAAGGGGACGCCGATGGCGGAGGTGCTGGCGGAAAAGCTGGGCCGGCAGGTGGAGCGCGATCCGCATGGGAATGTGCAGCTTTCGGGGTCTGGCGTGCTTGGGGACTTCCTGGGGGATCTGATTAAGAATCAGCTCAAGATCAAGCGCGTCCGGTCGGACACGTTTGGCTATCTGCAGCGGTCGTTCCCGAGCCTTGCCGTTTCGGAGACGGATGCGCGCGAGGCGAGGATGGTGGCGCAGGTGGCGGTGCAATACTCGAAGGACCCGAGCCATCGCGAGGGGTCCGTGGCGATGATCCGCAAGTCGAAGAGCCCGTATACGATCGAGACGATGTTCACCAGCATCAAGAACGTTGCGCGGGAGACGAAGCACATGGATGCGTCGTATATTGAGAATGGGAACAACATCACGCAGGCGTTTATTGATTATGCGACGCCGCTGGTGGGGAAGTTGCCGGTGATTGGGAGGCTGGATGGCTTAAGGAGGAAGTAGGGATCGGGTATCTCTTTCGCCCCTCCGGGGCGGCGCTCAACCGACCAGCGCCCCTTTTGTGCTTGGCACCTGATCGCCGGCGCGGGGATCGATGCTCACGGCCTGGCGCAGCGCCTTGGCGGTTGCTTTGAAGATCGCCTCGGAGATGTGGTGGTTGTTTGTACCGTACGGGACGTTCACGTGCAGGTTCATCCTGGCGTTGGTTGCCAGCGATTTGAAGAATTCTTCCACCAGCTCGACGGGGAACGCGCCGATCAGGGGTCCGGTGAACGCGACGTTGAAGATGAAGGCGGGGCGGCCGGAGAGATCAAGGGCGACGTTGGCGAGGGTTTCGTCCATGGGCACACTGGCCCAGCCGTAGCGGTAGATGCCGCGCTTGTCGCCGAGGGATTTCTCCAGGGCTTGGCCGAGGACGATGCCGACATCTTCGACGGTGTGGTGGGCATCGACGTTCAGATCGCCTTCGGCTTGAACTTCAAGATCGAAGAGGCCGTGGCGGCCGAGGAGGTCGAGCATGTGATCGAAGAATCCGACGCCGGTCTTGGCGTCAACGGTCCCGGAACCGTCCAGATTGAGTGTGACAGCGATTTTCGTCTCTTTTGTCTGTCGAGTAATGTCTGCGGTGCGATCCATGGTCACCGTGGCACGGGCTACCAGCCCGTGTTTCTGTTGTATGGGAAAGAGAATCATGGGCTGGTAGCCCATGCTACGTCAGGCTGCCTTTTCCGCGGCGGTCAGTGCTTTTACACCGCCGATCAGGGCGTTGTTTTCCTGGCTGGTGCCGATGGTGACGCGAATCTTATCGGTCAACCCGGGGCGATCGAAGTAGCGAACGAGGATGCCCTGAGCCTTAAGCCCCAGGTACGCCTCGCGGCCGCGGCCGTCGGGGGCACCGGCGAGGATGAAGTTGGCGTGGCTGGGGAGCACGTTCCAGCCGAGTTGGGTGAGCTCTGAGGAGAGGCGTTGGCGCTCGCCGCGGACGTGTTCCCAGGTTCGGCGGGCGTAGTCCTGATCTTCGATCGCGGCGGTGGCGGCGGCGATGGAGACGGCGTCGCAGGGGTAACTGTCGCGGGTTTTGTTCATCTCGGTGATGACGGCGGTCGGCGCGACGCCGTAACCGAAGCGGAGGCCGGCCAGGGAATAGGCCTTGCTGAGGGTGCGGGTAATCAGGACGTTGTCGCGTTTGTGGACCAGCGGGAGGCAATTGTCGTCGGCGAATTCGGCGTAGGCCTCATCGACGAGGACCAGGCCGTTGAACTTTTTCGCCAGCTCGTCGATTCGCTGCGGCGAGACGAAGGTGCCGGTGGGGGCATTGGGGTTGGCGAGGAATATCGCGCGCGCTTTGGTGGCCAGCAGGGCATCGATGGGCAGGTTCCAATCCTTCTCCCAGTCGACGCAGGTCGTCCTGACCTCGTCGATCTCGGCGAGCACGGGGTAGAGCGAGTACGTCGGCTCCGGGTAGGCCAGCAGGTCGCCGGGGCCGAGGAAGGTGAGCACGGCGATGGCGAGGATGTCGTCGCTGCCGTTGCCGGCGATGATCATGCTGGGCGAGACCTCGAGCACCCTGGCGGCCGCGGCGCGAAAGGCGTCGGCGGTGGGACTGGGGTAGCGGCGCAGCAACTCGGGCTCGATTTCCCGAATCGCCTGCATCACTTTGGGGCTTGGGGGGAACGGGTTTTCGTTCGTGTTCAACTTCACCACGCGCGTCCCCGGGGCGGGCTGCTCGCCGGGGGTGTAGCCGGACATTCGGCGCACGGTGTCTCTGACAAAGGTGGGAGCCATGTCGTCCATTGTACTGATGTGCCGCGCGCGGAAACAAGCAGAATGAAACGTGAAAC
This sequence comes from Tepidisphaerales bacterium, assembly GCA_038221115.1. Taxonomy (GTDB): domain Bacteria; phylum Planctomycetota; class Phycisphaerae; order Tepidisphaerales; family Tepidisphaeraceae; genus JANXVV01. Next base: position 4,003 of record JBBRIN010000191.1, on the reverse strand, counting down.
GTGGAGCGTGAAACTTGACGACAACTGACCGTCGTCAAGTTTCACGTTTCAAGTTTCCAATCGAACGCGCACGCTCTCGGCGTGGCCATCGAGATGCTCGGCGTCGGCCATTGCGAGAATGCCGGGCGCGTCGGCGGTGAGGCCGGTCGGCTCGTAGCGCGCGACGCTGCTGCGCTTGAGGAATTCGTAGACGCTGATCCCACTGGAGAAGCGGGACGTGGTATTAGTTGGAAGACAATGGCTTGGACCGGCGATGTAATCGCCCGCCGCCACGGGGGAGTAGGGACCGACGAAAACGGCACCGGCATGCAGGAGCTTCTTCAGCACGGCGTCGTCGTCTGCTGTCTGGAGGTTCACATGCTCGGCGGCGATCTGGTTGGCCAGTTCGATGAGCCGATCCATCGACGGGTCCATCACGATCGCACTGCTGTCGTTCAGCGCCTTGGTGATGGCATCGCTGCGAATCCGCTGCTTTGTCTGGTTCTTCAATTCCTGATGCACCGCGACCGCAAGATGCTCGGAGGTGGTCAGCAGGAAACAGCTTCCCGGATCGTGCTCGGCCTGGGCGATCATGTCGGCGGCGATGAAGCTGGGTTTGCCGGTCTCGTCGGCGATCGTGAGGATTTCGCTGGGGCCGAGGAAACCGTCCATTCCCACGCAGCCGGCGAGGGCGCGCTTGGCCAACTGGGTATACATGTTTCCCGGCCCGACGATCTTATCGACGCGCGGGATGGTGGCGGTACCGAAGGCCATCGCGCCCACGGCGCCCGCTCCGCCGGCGCGATAGACATCGGTGAGTCCCAGCTCGTGATAGGTCGCCAGCATCAGATCGCTTCGGCCGTACTTACTGGGGGGGGAGCAGGCGACGATGCGCTTCACGCCGGCCACCTGCGCGGGGACGGCGAGCATGATGAGGCTGGATGGGTAGCTGGCTTTGCCGCCGGGGATGAGGAGGCCGACGCTATCGAGCGGTGTGAAGCGCAGGCCAAGCTCGACGCCCGGACGCCGCAGGGGCGGGACCGGTTTGGGCATGATGTGGGTTTGGTACTCGCGCACCTGGGCGATGGATCGGCGAATGGCCGCGAGTTGATCCGCCGGGACGCGGCTGGAGCCTTGCCGCATCTCGTCGGGCGTTACGCGAATCTGGTCGGCTGAAAAGTTGGGGTCGTCGAATTTTCGGGAGAGGTCGACCAGCGCTGCGTCCCCGCGAGCGTCGACATCACCGAGAATCTCCTGCACGACGGCGACTTGGTTGGCGCGGCCGCCGCGGTTCAGCGCGAGTTCGGCGGGATCGAGGCGGAGCGCGGCGAGCAGCGATTCGACCTTCGCGCGATCGGCTTGGACGGACAAACGCAGGATCGGAATCATTGGCTCATCTTAGCGGTGTAACGCGCGGGCGGCGAGCGGGCGGCGTCATCGTGAGACACGTTCACGCATCGGCATGAGCTGAGGAATGGGCTAGATGCTTCGGAGTACCTCCGCATGACAATCCCCCAGGGGAGTGTCATTCTTCATCGCCGCCCAGCATACCCTGCTCGCGCATTTTTTCGCGGAGTTGCGCGACCTGTGCCGGATCGGGGCCGGTGCCGGTCTTCTTGCGGGGCGGGGGCTTGGCGCCGGGAACGCCGAAACCGGCGACCGGTTCATGGTGTGCGACTGGGAAGGGTCGGCCGGCGGCAACGCGGCTTGGGAAGAACCAGACCGCAAAGGGCATCACGATGAGCAGGGCGACTTTATTCCACCAGCGGTTGTCCACCGCCTCGGCGGTCTGCTCGAACCAGCGCAGGGCGGTGATGATGACGAAGACGCCGCCGGCCATCAGCACGAGCCACATGAAGCAACCCTGCACGGCGAAAGCTCCTCAGTGCGGGTGACGCGCGAGCACAAAATACAACACGGCGGCGACGATCAGGCTGACGATGCTGAGAACGATGCCGGTCCAGGCGAGGCGATGCCCCTGTGGCGGCGAATCGGTGCCGCGTTGCGCCGCGCGAAGCTGTCGGAGGGCGATGATGCCGGCAGCGATGCCGGCGATGCCGAAGATGAGGATGGCCCCGAACTCGATGAGGCTGAAGATTCCGAGCACGAGCGAGGCGATCGCCAGCGGGTTGCGCTGGCGCAGCCAGGCTTGCCACGCCTGGGCACGCTGCTCGTCCTGGGCGGTTGGTCGACCGAACAAGGCCATGCTCGAATCGTAGGGCGGCGAGGTGCGGCGTCAACGTGGCACGGGTACGCCGTTTCGAATAATCTCGCCCTCCCATGATTCGTGTGTTGCAATTGCTCGATCTTGATGCGGGCTTTCAGGCAGCGCGCGGAGCGGCCACGCTGGCGCGGGAGTTGGGCGCGGACTTTGAGGTGCGGGCAGAGACGATCCGTGGCGGCGGCATAGCGCGTACTTTGGCGCGGCTGCAACGCCCGGCATCCGATGTCATCGTGCATGCCTGGGGCGGGCGGGCGCTGGCGGCGGCGAATCTGGTCGGGGCGGCGCGGGTGGTCTATAGCCCGAGCGATTCGCCGTCAGCGGGGTCTCTCAAATGGGCGCGGGCGGCGATGGGGTATCGCGACATCCAGGTCATCTGCCCGAGTGCGACGCTACGGCGCGCGTATATCGAGCGCGGCATGCCACTCGGGCGATGTCATCTCATCCGGCCGGGCGTGGAATTTGGCCGCATCAAACGCCGGCGCGACAACGCGCTGCGAGCGGCCCTGGGGTTTGAGGCGGGCGACCGCGTGTTGCTGCTGCCCGGGGAGTCGACGCGCGCGAGCAACCATCGCGCGGCGATGTGGGCGGCGGCGATCCTGCATGTGATCGATCCGAAATATCGTGTGTTGTGCTGGGGGCGCGGCGAGGATGTGGCGGGTGTTACGGCGTATGCGCGGCATCAGAAACAGCCGAGGCTCATCAGCGCGGCGGAGCAGCGGCTGAAGCGAGCGGTTGAGTTTGAAGAGCTGTTGCCGGCGGCTGACATCGTGCTTGCCACGGCGGATCGGCCGGTGGCGACGCTGCCGGTGGTGATCGGCATGGCGGCGGCGCTGCCGATCGTGGCGACGGCGTCGGAGGTGCTGAGCGAACTGCTGGAGGATCGACACACGGCGCTGTTGGCGAGGCCGGGATCGCCGAAGCTACTCGCGCGGCGGGTGCTCGATCTGGAGGAGGACGCCAACCTGCAATGGGCGATCGCCGACATGGCGCGGACCGAGGCTTACGAATATTTCGCGCTCACGCGGTTTTTGAATCAACACCGGTCGCTGTATCGGCAGACCGCCGAGGGGGCGGCAGTGGAATTGCCGGAGCACGCGGCGGGGCCGGGGCTCAGGTTTCATGGGCGGGGCTGATGTAGTAGACCGAGGTTTCGCCGATTTTCTGAAAGCCGCATTGTTTGTAGAGGTGCATGGCGGCGGCGTTATCGGGATCGACGTCGAGAAAGACGTGGCGGAAGAGCGATCGCGCGCAGATCTCCAAGGCGCGGCTCATCATGGTGCGGCCGATGCCCTGATTGCGAAATGGCTCGGAGACGAAGAGATCTTCGATCGCGCCGGCTTCACCGACGGAGAGGACCGCAAGGTAGGCGGCCGGGACGCCGTCGCGCAGAGCGATCAGCGCATCGACGTGCGGGTCGTCGAGATGGAGCATGGAGGCGTCGGCGCAGGGCGGGTGATTCCATGACCTGGTGGATTCGAGAAGCAGCTCGCGGGTGTGGCGATAGCTGGCGCGGGCGGGAATGATGCGGAGGTTTGCGACCTCGCTGATGGAGTTGGGCAGGCCCTTGAGGTACATCACCTCGTGGACGCCGCGCGAGAAACCGTTCGCGCGCAGGTAATCGGCGATGGGCTGCGTGCGCGACGTTGGCGCCGATGAATCGATAAACCAGGCAAGGCAGCGGACACCGAGCGTGGCGAAGTGGGCGTCGGCGGCGGTCTTGGCCTGGGCGGGGGTTATTCCGTCGGGGATGGCGACGTTGACGATGGCGTTGGCGTGAACGACGCCGGGGAAGGCGGGATT